>NZ_JBHIQH010000100.1:0-9835 GCF_042196485.1 Bartonella sp. AD24XZML
AAAAAAGCAGACCAAAAGACAGTTTTGAAACAGGGCTAAACATTGCTTTTATCTCCCCACCCCGTTATCTCCACCCCATCATAGGAGCGGCTATGCCGCTTATGGGAATGTTTCCTATTAGAAAAATCCAACGAGCCAAAGCCACGATGCACCCCCAAATTCCCAACAATAATCGCCACCATCGAAGGAATAGAAATGCTCGCCATATCAACAATATGCGGAGCCCCCCACAAACCACCAGAAACGAGCAAAAAAATAACCCCCCAAGCAAACCAAAAAGACCACCATAAATAGAGCCTAGAACCACGATAAGAGGGCTTCATGCTTTCACCTCGCCTCCAAGTCCCAAAAGCTTTTTAGCGCGGTTCAAATAAGTCAAACGTTGCACAAGTCCATTCTTGCCACCATTAATCGCCTTGGTAATCCTGAGATAATCATCTTGATCTGCAAGCCTATTCAAGCCTTTCATTTGCCAAAACCAAACAGCAGACCAAAGCGCTGCGGGAAATTTTTCCAGCACTTGCGGAAAATCTTCACAATCAACCGCTTGTTTATCGACTGAGCACCAAAACCTCGTAAAACGACGATAATTATTGCGCCCCGTTAACTGGATCAAACCACGCCCCTTAAAGCGCACCCCATCACCAGGGTTGATATTGCCTAAATCACGCCGCCCCTCATAAGCACGCCCAGAGGCATATTCACGCAGGGTAAAAAAGCCATCACTCTCATGCGCACATTGGCTTAAAAAATGCGCAATCCGCAACGGTGTTGTGAGTGCCCCATAAGATAAAGCTTTAGGCAACACGCGTGCCATTTCAACGATAATAAAATCTTGACGCGCATGATGCGCCAGTTTAGGCGCAAGACGATGAAGAAAAGAAGCATCTATTGAAATCATAACAAACCACTCAATGAATAAAAATCCATCCGCAGTTTATCGGATCTCCATCCCCCAATATAAGCCTGACACTGTCAGTCAAAACTCTCAATACTCATAAAACTCTGGAAATAATAAACCTTGTGGTTCTTGCAAAGAAATTTTCTTTTTCAAGCGATAGGCTGTACGCACATGCATACCAGAAACAGCAGCTGCAGCATCCACCGACCAGCCTTTTTGCAACGCTTGCACCATTTTTTGCCGCCGTTCAGCATCTCTGCCAAGGGGGATAAGAAGGCGCACACCCGAACCATTAAAACAAAAATAGTTGATCAATTGCTGCGCTTCTTCAAACCCAACAATCTCAATCAACCAATCCGCACTCTCAAGACGCCCAGGTATATAAACTTCTCGTCCACCAAAAGCCCGCATCATATTCCATGCTGCTTCACTGCCCGCAACATCAGCTATTTCACGCAATAAGGCAGGAAAATCGCTATAGATTTCCTCTTGCATACATGCTTACCCCTCGCTTTTTACACTTTTACGGATTTTCCGCCCCCAAACATTCATCACTTCTCTAAAATCACTCCCATTCATCTCGTCCAAAGCTTTACCACTTAACGCCATAACACTTTGATGAAAAGCCCCAAGCTCAAACACAGCATCCGGATTTAAACACTTCCATTGGGCACACAAAATGGAAATGCTTGGTTTCTTCCTCCATGAAACTTCGCGGTTTTTCCCTCTCCAGTCAACCCCACCCTCACGCTGCAACCAACCTTTCAACGCCTCAATGGCTCTGCATGCATCATCGCTATCGCGTAAAAAGCGAATATGATCAATCCCCGTCTGTCTTTTCACAAAGGCAAGCAACGCCTTATCTGAACGATCACGAATAATGCCAAGATTCCACCCAGCAATCCAAAGCGCCTGGAGCTTTTTGGCATATTTTCCCTCTAAACGCTTCACATTCGGCTCAAAACCACACGCTTTCATTTCAGCGACGACTAAACGCTTCTCTAAAACACTCAAATCTTTCGCCGATTGCTTGCCTGTCAAGCGATAGAGCAGTGCGCGATAGGTCTCATCATCAAGACCTAACGCGCGTTTTCCCATATGAAGGACAGCTAAAGACATCTCACCCCCTCATGTCTTCGCCAGATCAATGGTCACAGCCCGCCAAGGGCTTTCCAATGTATCGCGCTCATAAAAACGCACATATTCCTTAGATGTCGTCACACGCAATGACTCACGAATGGCACGCATCGCCTCTTTCCAGCGTGGATCATCAATATCCAAACGCAACAGCATAAAGATCTCCCATCGATTCACCTTGCCTTCTTTATCCGTATTAAAAGCACGCGTAATAATCGCACGGATTTCAGGGCGTGCATCCGCAGACCACTCATTCAAACACTCATCAAGAAGGCTTTTGGCAATTTGCAATTGCGGTCCAAAATCAACACTTTCCTGAACTTGCACCTTAATACGTTGCAAACCATCAAAGCTTGTGTAAGTACAATTGCCCTTTTTGCCACGCCGCTCCACACCATATTCTTGCGCAAGCAAGCTATCAAAATCACTCAAATCCGCAATCGTATGGTTGTTAAAACGTGCAATCCTTGCCGATAATTCTTTCGCAAAACCCATAATTTTGCGCACCGTTTCATCCTCTAACAAATCCGCAGGGCGGATCAGGTTTACCGGCACCAAAGCCCCTTTCGCATCCTTCATATAACGCGTACCTTCAAGTTCAATTTGTGGATTCATCACCAACTTCCTCCTGTGTTTTTTGAAACCGACGAAATGGCACAACATCCCCTGAAGAAGGCGCACATCCCGCTTTCAATTGCCAACGACACCGCATAAGCTCATGACCTAAAACGTGGTTATAGCCTGCCAAACGACGCAAATACTCATTCAATTCTCGAACATCTTTCGCACTCAGAAAAATGCCCTCCATTTCATGCTTGAGTAAAGCAGAACGCAAAGCAACCAAGCAATCTCTCACCATATAAGGGTTCCGTTCCATCATTTTCCGCCTCCAAAATCCATATGAATAACCGTTCCTTTCTCACCCTCATCACTCTTGGCATGAAGCGCTTGGCTACAACGTAAAGCTTCCACAACTTGCCCCTCTAAAACCGCATCAGCCTCCCCCAAACGGTGAACACTCAACTCCAATTCAAGCAATAACGCCAAATCAACACACAATTTAAGCTTTTCTCCAATATCAAAACCGCATTGATAATCGTCATAAAGACCAACAAGCGTATCGGATAATTCTTTGTCGCATAAAGGGATCATGCCAATTCCTCCACGTCACGGTTTTTCCATGCCGCTTTGACATGTTTAAGCGTCACCTCACACCCATCTCCAAGCGCTGCCATGCGTGCCAACATCATGGTTTTGTCAATTTGCCGCAAAGCTCCTGCTTTCAAACCAATTCCCGTCAAAAACTTTATCGCACCAACATCTTCAATCCCCCAATCATGAATGCGCGCCGCAATATCCTCACTATAGGGCTTGCGCCGTTTCAAATGCATCGCCAATCGGCTTTTAATTTGCGCATAAGAGGGACCATTTTGACGATGAACCAACCGTCCAGAGATTTCATCATTGCCAACCAAAGCCAACCCCGTACCATTGATATCAACAAAGTGGCGCAACTGATTAATCGCTTCATCCGTTAAATTTTGCGCCTCATCAACGATCAACAACGTGCCACTGCCCACGCGCTCTAACTTTTTGCCAATAGCACGCGTTAAGCGGGTGGGATTATATTCCACCACCTCCAATTCTGCTGCCATATCATTCAAAATACCATGAACACTACGCGTATGCGGGCTTGCTGTCACAAGGTAAACATGCGGGCGGGTCGCGCGGTAATGGCGGCAGGTTTCGGTCTTACCACTGCCCGCATCAAGCGTAATCATCACCATATCCCCCGTACTTTGCGCCAGTGTTAAAGTATCAATGATCTCACTGGCAATTCGATTCCTCTGAAAAGCCGGCTTTTCAGGAATGCGCTCCAAAAACCCCGCTGTTTCCTTTAAAGTCTCAACCCATTGGTGAACCTTCGCATTTTGCTTCCCCAATTGTCCCGCATAACTGCCCGCATACCATTGTGAAAACGTCCCATCCGGCATGCCTATGCGTCGCGCCACTTCCGCCTTAAACCAATCATTCATTTGCCCCAAAGCTCTTACCGCATCCACAAGCTCATTCCATAAAGCAATGTCATCACTGTTGCGGTTTTGTGCTGTGCCATTGGGCTGGATTTTAGGTCGCGCCCAAGGATTTTTATCGACCGTTGCATTTATCGCGTTTTTCATGTATATTCCCCTTTCGTATTGATTTTAGACTGTTGATAAGGGGAAGGGCTCCCACCCGCCCCTTATCTTTTGTCTTCAATAAACATTTAAAGCCGTACGCGATACTAAAACGGCTAACCTTGCAAATCCCCTCTCTTTCTCACACATCAGAGAACTTGCTAACTCCACGCATCTCTCCCGATCAGGCAAAGATACCTAGAAACTTCATGTATTGATTTAAACTTTTAAAGGATTAAGATTCCTCCCCCCCTTTCTTTGTTAACGCTTCAAGCCGTACGCGATACAAAATCGGCTTCCTTTTGAGAATTCTTATAAACCCCCCTCTCTTTTCCTATTTCCTTATTCTATTGCTTGGGAAACTTGATCACCTCACGCCCCTCATCAGAAGCGGAAAGCTTTCTCAAAGCTTTATGCAAGTGCGTACTAAATTCTTCCTCCCCCAAAACCTCATCATCGTCTGCTGTCAAAGCTAAATTCCCCACATTGTTTGGCATCAAGCGGCTCACCTTTGGCTTTATCGGAAGCTTCGATTTGAACGCTTCATCCTTTTTCTCAAGGCGACCATAAACATCGGCCAAGTGATCAGGCGCAAGCTTTGCTGCCAACTGTTTTTCTGCTTTAACAGCCTTCACATATTCTTTACGCAAACGCCCATTCAAGCGCGCCGCCTGCTGGTCATAAAAACCTACATCACAAAGGCATGGTGCCAAACAAAGCAACCGATTATTCAAATCATAAACCCGTAAATCTTGATGCAAATTATCCGGATCAAAGCGTACAATCACTTTTTTCCCCGCATGCTCATTCAACGCCCGTGCCCAATAACGATTGCCATAAAAATGGATCTCGCCCGTACCCTTTTGCGCACGCAATGCTTCTGAGGTCAAAAGCCATAAAGCCCGTTGTGCTGCCGTTGCTTGCCGAACTATTGTCCCCTCTGCTTGCAAGCTTTCTGCAAAGGTCTCATCAAAACTGCGCCCCGCACAATTAACCGCCTTACGCCCCGCTTGCGCATTATGGGCACAAATTTGCGCACCAACATGGGCTTTAAACGCTTCAAATCCTATCGCGCGCTTGCCATAATCTTCAGGCTTGGCATCCGGTTTATTGCCCGTATAAGCCCCCGCACAAAAGGGATGTTTAGAAATCGCTTCTGCCAGATCACGCCATGCCCGCTCAATCGGTTTAGACTGTCCGCTATAAGGGGTGGTCCATTGCAATTGCACACCCAAACTCGTCAAAAGCCCTTGCGGATCATCCGGCTTAATCTTAAAACGAAAGCGGTTTTGCACACCTCCAGAAATCCATTTGCTGGTAAAGGCACGCCCATTATCCAAGGTCATACGCTCCGGTATGCCATAAGCTTCCACCATATCCCCAATCACCAAACGAACGATTTCCCAACTCTCAGCATCCGATAAGCGCCATGATAAAATCTTGCCCGAATAAAGATCTTGTATCGCTATCAAATAAAGCCGCACAGGCTTCTCTGTCCAAGGAACATTCACAAAAACATCCAGCTTATGCCCGTCCATATTCACTGCTTGCAGTGCATGCAGGCTGGAGCGATCACGCCGTTGGGCTGGATAAAGCTTTTTTGCCTTTTCTTCTCCCTCACGCGCTAAAACCACAACAGCCTTAGAAATTTGCCTGTTGAAACGACGTCTCAAAGCCCGCTCTGAAGGAATGGGCTCAAAACCCCGCTCCTGCGCAACCGAAACCATGCGCCGATAACACGCCGAAAAAGCAGGTTTAGAGGGGCGCAAATAATCCGAACAAAAAACCTCCCACGCCCCATCATGACACGGCGCAAATTGCGAAACATTCTCCTCACCATAACAAGGCGCTAAAGCCGCCAACCAATCAGGGCGCTCATACCCTTCAACCATCTGCCGCCAATTAAAAAGCGACATCCGGCTCACACCAAAGTGCACCGCACTCAAACTTGCCGCATCATGCACACCCATACCAGAAACAAGCAAATCATTCATAAAGCAAAGTGCCTTCAAACGCTCTTCACAGCGCCTTTTATGCGCCTTGGAAAGCCCTTCATAACGCACCCAAATACTTGTCTTTTGTTCCCCTTGCGTTTGTTTCACATCAACACCCACTCCAAACCGCACCAACAATGCCGCCCGCGCCCCCTCCGGCAATAAAGAGATGTGATACTCCCAAACCGGCTTCGTTTTGCCTAATGTTTGGCGAAACAATTGTGTATTCAAACGCCATTTCTTAAGCGCAAGATTGTTGAGACCAATCTTTGTTTTCGGCAACCCTGGCAAAGCTGCCTCAGCCAATTCGGCAATACTAAACCATTCTTTCATGGCTGCCCCCGTTTAATTTGCACCGGCGTTGCGCGCATGGCTTTCAATCGCGCTGCAATCTCCCGCTGTTCCTGCTGCAACCGCGCAATCTCTGCTAACCGCGCCTCATCTCCTTGCAACAGCAACAATCCATCTTCACTCACCACCTCATCCCAGAGCCAATAGGCTTCTGTCGCCCGCACAAAGGCTTTAAAACGCGGCAGGGAAATATCCACCTGCTTACTTTCCGCCACATAAGCATCCAAACTGGCTTTACTTAAACACCCAATCCCTAAATAATGCGCCATGCGCTCCGCAATCACACTGCGCTCATGCCGACATTCTCTCAAAGCCCGCGCCATCGCACGCTTAATGCGTGAGCGAAACCGCCCTAAATCAATCTGCGCAACGGGTTCACGACAGGGAAAAACCGGCTTTTGGAAAAAATCAAGCTGCCCGCAACCATGCCTCTTCATGCCTGCTCCTCCCCTCGTTCTCTTGCAAGATAAGCGCAAAACCGCGCCTTTGTCTGCGCATCTGCTCTCTGCCACACCCCTAATAACTGAGCAAAAATCCGTTCCTGTTCATTGATTTGCGGAGGTGTATTAATCCCATTGACCAAATCAACAGCCCGCCGTAAATCCCCCTCAACCTGTTGGAAAGCAACCGCAACCCGCCGTTGCGAAACCGGCTCCATCTTGGCTAATTTCAACAACTGCGCTTGATTATCTGCCAATGCTGTGCCACGCAAAACCGACCGTAATTCTGGCTGTAAATGCTGGGAAATACGATTGAGGAGTTTCACAGACTCCTTCGATAAACCAATACGATCTGCTACATGTTTGGCAAAGTGCAAACTTTGCATTTTGCCATTCAAGTCACCTTCATTTGGCAAAGGGTCAACTTGACCCTTTGCCACTTTGTCTCCTTCACACTCAGTTTCATGATGCTCTGAAGAACCATCTTTTGGCAAAGGGTAAACTTTACCCTTTGCCACTTTGTCCCCTTCACACCCAGTTTCATGATGCTCTGAAGAACCATCATTTGGCAAAGGTGCAACTTGCACCTTTGCCACTTTGTCCTTTGTATATTGATTACCATGGTCACCGCCACGTTGAATCTCCCCGTACTTCTTTTCCCACAATTCGCGGTAAGTCTGGACAAAAAGCGCACGATCAATAACAGACAATTCATTGCGAAAAAGGTTTTCAGCCACTTCTAAAAGCGCAGCATTCTCTTTATCCGCCTGCACCACAACCGCATCAATTTCGCTATAGCCTAAAAGCTCAGCAGCACGAAGCCGGTGTGCACCAGCAATAAGCGTATAATTACCTTCCTTAGCATTGGGGGTATGACGCACCGTAATCGGATTCATCAATCCCTCCCGCACTATTGATTGTGCAAGTGCCTTGGCATGCTCATCATCCACAGGGCGTATACGCTCCGGCACCACAATCACATCAAGAGCAAGCTTTTGAAACTGTGCCATCACGCCGCCGCCTTTCTGATCTCTTTAAAGAATAAATCCATCGCACGCCCTGCCCATCTTCGATAAGCTTTCGCAAAAACTGGTTCCATTAACCGCCGGTTAATCACCTGCAGTGACAGAGAAATAGAAGTCCGCTGACGTGCCTGTATCGCAACAATACGCCGCCGCGGCACCTCAAACTGATAATGCAAGATATGAATAACAATCTGTCGTGCTAACGCCGCATCAAATAAGCCACGCGGAGGGTCAATAATATACCGGATCGGCAGATACTTAAATCCACTACTCACGGCTTTTAAAGAACAGGAAAGCATCGCTTCCAAACGTTCAACTTCTGAATAAGGATTAACGATATCGCTTCTAGCTTCTGGCATCCATAAATTATAAGCAGCAACCATAACCACCCCCTAATCGCCAGAACCAACCCATCCAAACGGCTGTTCTATGATGCAACTCTCTGCAATTTATCTTGCCTATTTCGTATTGATCTTTAGACATTGATAAACCTCTTTATCTTATGGTATTTAAATTCATGGCAAATGCGCTAACACGCAAAGCCGTGTAACGAAGTTCAAGCAGCATTCCCACGCAAAGCAGAATGCGCACGCGAATCTGTGTTGGCATGTTTTGCTGCTTTAAAAATGCGACGGCGACTTTTGGGGTAGCGGTCGCTGAAAACCTGCTCGACGGGCAAACCGATAAAATCGGCAATAGCACGTTCGGCTTTCTCGTTAGACCGTGTCCAAATGTGTTGAACACTGGATGACGAGAGTTGATATGCTTTCGCGAGCTCCGCCAAGGTCATGTTACGGCGGCGTAGCTCAGCTAAAATACTATGGCGATCCCATACTTGGATGCATGTTTGGGTGGTTGTCATAACTTCGCTCCTGCTTTAAACGGATGCTCCCACATCCGTTTTTTGTGGGGTTAATTGTAAAATATCTGCCCTCTATAGCGGGCGGTGATTAAAGGTATATCTACAAATGGGATATTGGTCAACCCCATTTGTAAACATTTGTGATATGAAACGACAAAAA
Organism: Bartonella sp. AD24XZML; assembly: GCF_042196485.1. Taxonomy (NCBI): domain Bacteria; kingdom Pseudomonadati; phylum Pseudomonadota; class Alphaproteobacteria; order Hyphomicrobiales; family Bartonellaceae; genus Bartonella; species Bartonella sp. AD24XZML. Next base: position 9,048 of record NZ_JBHIQH010000100.1, read on the forward strand.
AATGAGCCAAAAACCGCATTAGCAAGACGACTCACAGAAGTTAGAAAGCTTGTGGGCTTATCTCGTGATATATTTTCTCTTAAAATTGGTATCAGTATTCAGGGGCTTGGAAATTACGAACGCGGTGACAGAACTCCAGACGCAACGGTTTTATCAGCATATAAAGAAAAATTTGGAGTGAACCTGAATTGGCTTCTGACTGGTGAAGATGCAATGTTTATAGACATGATGATGGCTCGGGCTTTCAATATCCCTCCGCCTACCATTCCTACTGGACTCATGAAAAAACTCGGTCGCGTGGCTTATACAACCTATCGTGATGCTAAAATAAAACTCCCCCCTGAAGATATAGCGGAACTCGCGGCGGAACTTTATAGAAAACTGCAAGAGCTTGTTCAAGACATCAACGACATGGAAGAGGTCGAAGCAACTTTCCCTCTTCTTAAAATCCATTTAAAGCGTCAAATAGAAGCTGAAAGAGTACATCTAGAAACTACACAAAATACGGCTTAATGTCTCTCTAAAATGAAAAATCGATATGAAAATCTTTTTACATTAAGAAAATAATATAACCATTTGATTAATAAGTATATATTGCCTCTAAAAATAGATAATCATCAATAGGTGAAAATCTTTTTTGCTTTTTTGGTCATTTTTGGCTGATTTTGGAGTGAGCTTCACAATTTACCGAATTTTTTTCACAGGGGCTTCAAAGGCGGTTTTCTGGGCTTTCACAGACTTTTCAAAATTTTTCACAGGGTTTTCAAAGACCTTTCAAAGCCTTCTCT
>NZ_JBHIQH010000101.1:0-1240 GCF_042196485.1 Bartonella sp. AD24XZML
TCAAGGGTTTCGTGGGCAAATCAATGGGCCATGGAAAGCTTCCACTGTCACCCACTGCTATGAAAAACAAAGCGGATACACTACAGAAATTACACTCGAAGCACCAAACAAGGGAAGGGACAAAAATAGAGGCTGGGCTGGTCACCCAGCCAACGGGAACAGTTTAGCGACAACCCCGTCCGATGCAACTTAACTTAACATCGCAGCCACTTTTTATCACTTAAAGCAATGAGAAGACGATTAACATAGATGAAAGAGTGTTAAAAAATAATGGATATACTTCATAAGGAAAAATTAAAATCTGTTGAACCTATTTCACCAGCTGCTGCTTATATTGGGGGCAAAAGAAGATTAGCCAAAACCATTGTCAAAATCATTGAAGATATTCCACATAGCATTTATGCTGAGCCTTTCGTTGGTATGGGTGGAATATTCTTTAGACGGAAACTGATTCCATCTACTGAAATTATCAATGATTTTTCAGGAGATGTGGTGAATTTTTTTCGGGTGTTACAACGCCATTATCACCCTTTTATAGAACTGTTAGCGTTTCAAATAAGCAGCCGTGAGACGTTTGAACGCTTACAGACACAAAATCCAGAAACGCTTACGGATTTAGAACGGGCTTTGCGGTTTTTATATTTGCAGCGTTTAAGTTTTAGTGGGAAAGTAGCAGAGCGTACGTTTAGAGTTGAGACAGACCGTAGTGCACGGTTTAATCCCTTCAAACTTGAAGGTATATTAAAGCTTATTTACCGCCGTTTAGCGAGAGTTATCATTGAACATTTAGACTGGTCTGATTTTATTGTGCGTTATGACCGGCCAAATACCTTGTTTTATCTTGATCCACCTTATTTGGGTGTTGAGGATTATTATGGCAAGGACTTGTTTAAGCGGGAGGATTACCAGAGGATGTCTATGCTGCTTACACAATTAAAGGGGAAGTTTCTTCTCTCTCTCAATGATGTGCCAGAGATTCGAAAAACCTTCAGTCAATTCCATATAAAAGAGGTGAGAACAATTTATTCCTGTAATTTGTCAAATAATGCGATTCCGGCAAAGGAACTCATCATTACCAATTGTGATATTTAGGAGAAGAGAAAAAGATCTATTAAAGGGATTTAAACAATCTTTGAAAGGTCTTTGAAGACCCTTTGAGCCCCCCTTAAAATCATGTAAAAGAAAATAAATTGATACAAAACCTAGTGGCAAAATATACAAAACCTAGTGGCAAGCTACA
>NZ_JBHIQH010000102.1:0-1050 GCF_042196485.1 Bartonella sp. AD24XZML
ATTCCTCTTTAACGAATTTTCAACTTTTTATCACCTTGGAACATAGATATATGCTAAACGCTTCGTTTTTATTTATACATATCTAAGTGTTTTCAGCACGATATTTTGGCTTTGATAAAACCTTTGTGCCTCTCTTAATTGTTCAGAGAGTACTGAACCTTCTACATCGGTTTTTGTTTTCATGAAAAAAAGCAAATGCTGTAAAAAGCTTTATTGGTTAGATCTTATTTTAGGCATATCTTTGTAGTTAGAGGCTACAATTTTTCTGTACAATTTACGTTTTTGTATTTCGATAAGAGTCTCTTCGTCATCGCTTAAATTTCTGACCATTTGTAGCTTTGTATATTCATTTTGGATCATGGCTGACATGGTCTTGATGCGTGTTTGCAGTTCGAAAACTTCTTTGAGATCTTTTGTTTTATTTATCTTATCTAAGAAATCGTCCATTTGTTTAAAGCGGTTCTCTGCGTCTTGGAAAGTTTGAAAACTTACAGCTTTTTCGACAATTCCACTATATTTAAGACGCGTATTAATTATTTCGCGCATTTTGTAATATGGTAACTGCTGGAAGCCATACCTTTTCTCTTCGAGAATAATCTCATTAAATCTTTTTTTTAATTCCTCAGTAGTTATGTTTTGGTAGTTTGTCTGTGTTTTTGGGTAGATAGAAGACAAATCTTGTATGAAAGAATTCTTGTTTTCTCCTATTGTTGGTTTTTGTATCCTATTTCCTGTTATAGACTGATGAATTTTTTTCGCGTTTTCGATCTGGTTTTCGTTTGTTTTAATTTGTTGTTCTAACAACTTAATAATTTCTAGATATTCTGCTTTTGAAAAAGGACTTTTAACAGTTGAACCTTGAGTCCCAGAACCCCAACTAAAGTTAGACGTTAGAGTTAAATTTATCATCCCCAAAAGGGTAATCATTCCTGTTATAATAAATCGCTTTTTCATCTGTCTCCTCGCTTGATTTCGGCAGGGATTGTTTTATTAATAGGCACACGGCTCCTATCATTGGGCTGTTTTAGCTTTGGTGCTAATGCACAAGCC
>NZ_JBHIQH010000103.1:0-1486 GCF_042196485.1 Bartonella sp. AD24XZML
CGATGTAGGCAAGCTGGAACAAATCGTCCATGAAAATCGCGAAATGGCGACACAACTTTTAGAAGAAGGGTTTAAATACAGTGATGACTCCTATAAAACCATGTTTATCAAAGAGCATCCCATTGCCGTGGTCGACCGTGATGAAAAGGGTAATATAATCTATGAAATAGATGCAAATGGAGAGCCTATAGAAGACGCTCGTGGACAAAAAATACCTAAGTTTCATTATTTAACGGATGAAGAAAAGCAGTATTTGCAAGAAGGCTCTGATGGCAAAGTGCATGTGTCCTTTAATGGCATCTTTACGCCACCCTATGAAGCCGCTGTTTATGCAGAGCAACATGCGGAGAATAAAAATGAACCGCTTTATTTTGTTGTGTTCCCAGAAGCCGATTCTGCTATCTCAGAACTTCTAGTCGCGGGCTATCAGAAGTTTATGGAAAATAACTTTTGGGGTTTGACCAATTCAACACAAGAAGCAAAAGATTTGATGTATAGCTATGGTCTTACAGGGTTAGAACTTTATGGACATAGTCGCGGGNCTCTATGGGCCCGCCTTTAATGTTTTGGCGGCATCCGGTTTGTTAGGTTATGTGAGTGATGGCAAACAAATCACTATTGGCTTTGATGGGAATAGATATGACTTTGTCAGCAGAATTATTGGTGGCAATGGCTATACTTACGAGACAATACCTACTGGTAGTAACATGTGGAAAGAATGGTGGAGAGTGGTCATGAATCCCATAAGTTCCCATACCTGTCTTGGAGATGCGGGTCAAAAATGCCAAAAAAGGTATGGCTCATCTCATTTAAAACAAAAACCTTGAATTAAATAATGGAGTAAAAAATGAAACAAACTCTAAAGCTATTAGGTGCTGTAACTTTGTTAAGTATCACCGGATGTCAGTTTAATAAAACTCCTGGGGGGTATTTGAGCGCATGGGAGAAAAATGGTGTTACTGATTTTACAGAGGTAGGAAAAGCCTTATTAGAATGTGGTATGCCAACCCCTTATGATAAGGATCCAGAAAATAGAAAGTTAAGTTTAAATAAAAAGGCGTTCATTGATTCTTGTATGGTTCAATCAGGATTCCGCTATAAAGATACAGAGGCAGGAACGTGGTGTGAGAATTTTCAAGGAAAGAATCTTCCGGCTTGTCGTCCAGGTGCTGTTGTTCCACAGCGCAGTGTCAAGAAGCGCTTGAACAGCCCGTTTTGTAAAAAATATAAAAATAGTCGCAAATGCCAGCCTTAAGTCTTGCTGTTTGTAATGACCAACAATCCCACTATTCTTGCCTTTGCTTGGAATGGCGCGATTGTTTTCTCAATCTACCATCTCAACTCAGTCCAGAACTGTCTTGAAAAACGGAGATAAAATATCAACAGGCTTTAGAGCCTTTTTATCGTAAATAAATCCATTGAAAGAGGGGAAAATGAAAAAAATCTTAAAACTATTGAGCTGCATAGCTCTCTTAACTACAGCTGG
>NZ_JBHIQH010000104.1:0-117174 GCF_042196485.1 Bartonella sp. AD24XZML
GAGATCCGATTGTAACCAACGGGATAAAAAACCAAATTTTAAGGGTTTTGGGAGAGAGCCATTGGTAACATGACGGCGGAATGTTGAGACACTCATATGAAGCAATTTTGCACTTTCACGGTCTGTTAAAAGACTATCATTTTCTGTCATTCTAAAATCCTTTCATAATAAAAAAATGGTAACAAATCATGCCTATTTATTAAGCACATTTTGGTTCATTTTTGAAGGTATTTTATTTATAGAAAACAATATTTTATCATATAAATTCTCATGTGATAATTTATGAGTGTTATTGAGAAAGAATGAGAGAGAAGAGAGAGAAAGTTATCCACAGATAATGGGGTTATTCACCCCATATCTTAAGATTGACCAGTGACATAAGCGGCCCATTTATCCATATAGACACGACGCTGTTCTAGATAGTCAGTACGACGATAGGCACNAGTTTCAGCGACCTCATAGGGGGCATCGGTTGTTTCAGCAAGCCAATCGCGTAAACTAGAGCGAAAACCATGCGGGCAGGCTTCAAAATTATTTTTTTTCATGTAAATCGACATGCATTTATCACTAAGGGGACCGAGACCGGTTGCAGAGAAGAAGAAATCATTGCGAGAGAGCAAACGCGCTTGTTTTAGAATTTTTAATGCTTCTGTTGATAGAGGCACGCGAAACTCTTTTGTTGTATCACGCTTTCCTTTCATATTTTCAGCAGGGATAGTCCATATATCGCCATCAACCTGATCCTCACGCATATGACGCAAAGGATTTGCGCGAACCCCTGTCAGAATAAGCAAGCGCAAAGCCAGATGTGTTAGGGTTGTTGTTTGGCAAAGTGTTTTATAAAAAGCCGGAACCTCTCTCCAATCCATAGCTGGTCTATTAGTAACCTTATGACGTTGTTTGCCTAATAAAGCTTGTGTTTTTTCTGCTGCTTGTAAATCAACATCCAATCCTAGTGCTGCCGCATGTTTGAGACACATATTGAGACGCTTGAGAGCTCTATAAGCAACTCCAGCTTTTGTATGCCAAATAGGAGCAAGGGTATTGCGTATCTCTGTTTGGGTAATCTCAGAAACGGGAAGACAGCCTAATTTAGGTAAAATATGCAGTTTTAAAGGCGAAAACCAATCCCCATTTTTACCATCCCCTTTTAATTCAGCTTTACGACTTTCAAAAGTCTCTAAAGCAATATCTTTTAAATAATGAAGATTGCTTATTGCTTCACGCTTTTGTTTATTGCGCTCTTTAATGGGGTCACGACCCTCATGCAAAACAGAACGCCATTGGTTTGCTAATTCACGGGCTTTTTTTTAAGAGACATGTCTTAATGCACCCAAGCCCATTTCGCGGCGCCGACCATGAATGGTATAACGATAAAGCCATTGAGCACCGCCATCTTTACGCTTATGAAGTAACAAGCCGGCGCCCATCATTATATTTACCAGCCCCCAATGTTGCGACAGATCTTGCATTAAGACGGTTCATAAGAGCCATTTTTTAATCCTTTCTTATACAAATTTGATCCACACACTCATCCCACTTGTTATGTGCAAATGAGTGGTTTTGATTGATTCAAGATAAACAGCTTTGAAATGAGAGAATCCTACGTTATTCGAGACTCTCATTCAACATACAAAACAGTGAATTATCATTATAATTCAATGTCTTATCATCTAGTTACCGTGGATCACGATGAAAATGGAAATCCTATAAGAGACAGTCATGGAAACCCACAGCTGCAATATCATTATTTAACGGATGAAAAACAACAAAATTTACAAAAAGGTTCTGGTGGCAAGGTTCATGTCTCCTTTAATGGCATCTTTACTCCACCAGAGGAAGCTGCTGTTTATGCGGTTCAATATGCGAAGGATAAAAATGCACCGCTTTATTTTGTTGTGTTCCCAGAAGCCAATTCTGCTATCTCAGAACTTCTGGTCACGGGCTATCAGAAGCTTCTGGAAGGCAGACTTTTTTGGGATTGACCAATTCAACACAAGAAGCAAAAGATCTAATGTCTCGCTATGGTAACACAGGATTGCATTTTGATGCCCATAGTTGTGGCAGTTTGACAGGCTTTAATTATGATGAATTCTTTCAAACAAGAAGGTGTAAATGATGTAGCTGGCAATACAACGATCAATTTCCATGGACCAGCGGCTAATGTTTTAGTTGCATCCGGTCTGTTAGGTTATGTGAGTGATGGCAAACAAACCACTATTGGTTTTGATGGGAATAGATATGACTTTGTAAGCAGAATTATTAGCGGCAATGGCTATACTTATGAGACAATACCTGCTGGCAGTAACTGGTGGAAAGAAACATGGAACATGTTCACAAATACTTACAATCCCCATACTTGCCTTGGAGATGCGAGCCAAGCATGTCGGTATGTTTATGGCTCATCCAATCGAGTACAAAATAAGAAAAAATCTTGGTATTGGTTTTCAGGAAGATATTGTTGATTGTGATGACAACGATGCTGTTAAGCAGCGTATAGGATTGATCAATGGTTATTTGAAGTCAGTAGTGAAGGAAGGTTGGGTGGATATTACTGAAGGGAAGAGCCTTTTTGATGATTGTATAATAGAAAAATCTAATAGTGGTTTTGTAGATTATTGTTTACAAATTAAAGCAAATAACCTCTTTTTTTATTTACATGAGAGAAGTAAAGGGGTTAGTTGGTTTTTTTGTTTTAAAGTCCTTACAGAAGTTCGCAGGCATAGAAGCAAAAATGGAATAATTTTTTTATTGGATGAGTCAGCAAATAATTTACATATTCATCCACAGAGAAAAATATTAAGCTCCTTACAAACTTTATCGAGCATAAAGGGCAATAAAGTAATTTATTCGAAGCATTCCCCTTATCTTATTAACGACGATAATTTGGATAATTTGTTTACCGTACGTAATGAAGCAAATGATTTTGAAGCGCCTCGAATTGTTTGTGAAAGATTTCTGGAATTAACTACATCTTCTGAAGAAACTGTGAGGGCTGTTGAGCCTATTGTTCAAAAAACATGGATTACACACCTTGGAACAGGAGCTGATTGGATTATAAAAAAATTTAATGGAGTTGCTGCTAATGCAAAGAAAGTAAATCACATTGCGGATTGCGTGAAACATATTATTGGTGGATAATTTTCTCAGTTTATGCCGTAAAGCTTATACTCTTACGAGTTTTATTTAAATGCTAACACCCTTTTGTAAAACTTTACGCAAACTTCGTATTGATCACTCCAAACGTCTCTTAGATATGGCTAAGAAATTAGACATATCTGTATCATTTTTATCTTCTATAGAGATTAGCAAAAAATCTCTACCTATTGGCATGGAAGAAAAGATCATTGGACTCTATGATTTAGATCAAGAGGTAGCAGAAATTTTGAAAAGAGAATCGAATTCTTGTTGTAAAAGTTTCACTATAAAGTCTTCTGATACATTTAGATGTGAAGCTGTTGGTATGTTTGCTAGACTGATAAACATTATTTCACAAGAAGATTTAGAACTATTAAAAAATTGTTAGAGAAAGCTGGCAAAAAGAATGCGCTTTGTAAAGGAAAGAGTAAAAACCATATTCCCCTAACTTTATTTAGGCATCCCTTAATCTTTAAAAAATATATGAAGAATTAATAACTGAATAGTAATATAAAGCCATACGGTGGGCGATGAGAGACTCGAACTCCCGACATCCTCGGTGTAAACGAGGCGCTCTACCAGCTGAGCTAATCGCCCAATGCAATGATCAGCAATTGAATGGAAACTCTTTAAGGAAAAATTTTTCTAAACGCAAGAATAAAGATAGGATTTGATATTTTTTTTTAAAAATGCATAATCCTTCTTGACATAAACGCATGAACCCCTTACACGACCGCTTGTACCAAATTAAATTGGTTCGAAAAAAAATGCGCGGGTGTAGCTCAGTTGGTTAGAGTGCTGGCCTGTCACGCCGGAGGTCGCGGGTTCGAGCCCCGTCACTCGCGCCATTTCGTGATTCCTTATAAAATTTCCTTTTTAAAATATCCATATGCTATGAGTAATGTGGTGGAGTGTTTGATTGGGGAATAAATATGTTTTTTCTTTCTTTTTATATGGTTTATAAGAATAGGGCTTGCGTCTTTCTTTGCTCTGCGTTACCTATGCCGATAAGAAAAGTATCGCTCTGTATGCCTTTGAAGCAGTATGAATAGAGTTAATAGAGCGATTGTTAAATTTGTCTGTTTGGTCACGCAATATTGAATCATTGTGTTAAAATCAGGCATTTCGTTACGATGGAAGAGGGTTATGGCTTATTTATTGAGCTCTTATTTGCCAGTCTTGATTTTCATTATTGTGTCAGCGGTTATTGCTGGAGTTTTGTTGATTACACCTTACATTGTAGCATATCGTTCCCCCGATCCTGAAAAATTATCGGCTTATGAATGTGGGTTTAATTCATTTAGTGATGCACGCATGAAGTTTGATATTCGTTTCTATTTGGTATCAATTTTATTTATTATTTTTGATCTTGAAGTTGCATTTCTTTTTCCTTGGGCTGTTTCATTCGAATCAATAGGTATGTTTGGCTTTTGGTCGATGATTGTGTTTTTAGCGATTTTGACTATTGGATTTATATATGAATGGAAAAAAGGAGCCCTTGAATGGAATTAAGATCTAATAATTCAACGATTGAGGCTCCAAAACCAAAAGGAATCATTGATCCAAATACTGGTGGGCTGATAGGATCTGACGATAAGTTTTTTCGTGATATCAATGCTGAATTGTCAGATAAGGGTTTTTTAGTTACCTCGGCAGATGCTTTGATTACTTGGGCACGTACCGGTTCTTTAATGTGGATGAGTTTTGGTTTGGCTTGTTGTGCTATCGAAATGATGCAATGTTCAATGCCTCATTATGATAATGAGCGTTTTGGATATGCACCACGAGCTTCACCCCGCCAGTCAGATGTGATGGTGGTGGCAGGTACTCTAACAAATAAGATGGCTCCTGCTTTAAGAAAAGTGTACGATCAGATGCCAGAGCCACGTTATGTGATTTCTATGGGATCATGTGCAAACGGTGGGGGATATTATCATTATTCCTATTCAGTAGTGCGGGGATGTGATCGTATCGTGCCTGTCGATATATATGTCCCAGGGTGTCCACCTACAGCAGAGGCATTATTATACGGCATATTGTTGCTACAGAAAAAAATCCGTCGTACCGGATCCATAGAGCGATAGAGAGTTTTCTTGTCATGGTGGATGAAACATTGGTTGAGCTTGCTGCTTATTTGGAAAACAAATTAAAAAATAAGCTTGAAGAGACTGTTCTTGCTTTTGGTGAATTGACCATTGTGGCACGTCTTGATGCAATTATTGATGTTTTAATGTTTGTTCGTGATGATTCTCGCTGTCAATTTATTAATCTTACAGACATTAGTGGTGTGGATTATCCTTTTCGCAATAAGCGCTTTGATGTTTCTTACCAATTGTTATCTCCTCGTGAGAATTTACGCTTACGTGTAAAAGTTCGTACGGATGAAAATACTCCTGTTGCTTCAGCTTGTACGGTTTATCCTGGCGCAGAGTGGTATGAACGTGAAACGTATGATATGTATGGGATTTTATTTTCAGGACATCCGGATTTGAGACGGATTTTAACAGATTATGGATTTGAAGGATATCCTTTACGCAAAGACTTTCCTGTGACAGGATTTGTTGAATGCCGTTATGATAATGAAGCAAAGAGGGTGATTTATGAGCCTGTTGTTTTGCGCCAAGAGATGCGTAATTTTGATTTTCTTTCTCCTTGGGAAGGAGGACAGTATACTTTGCCATGTGATGGGAAAGCAGATGAAAAAAAATAATATTGGTTTTGATAAGGCATTATATTAAAGTACTGTATTTCTTAAATAATTAAATATTTTTTAGCGTGATAGATTTTTTGATATTTGATATGAAGTTTTTTAAAAAGCAAGGGGTTGATTGTGGCTGAGGTCAATGTTCGAAACTTTAATATCAATTTTGGTCCGCAGCACCCTGCCGCGCATGGGGTTTTGCGCATGGTTCTGGAGCTGGACGGTGAAGTTGTTGAGCGTGTAGATCCACATATTGGGTTGTTGCATCGCGGTACTGAAAAATTAATGGAAACAAAGACTTATCTCCAAGCTGGTCCTTATCTAGATCGTTTGGATTATGTTGCTCCTATGAATCAGGAACATGCTTTTGTTCTTGCTATTGAAAAGTTATTAGATATAAAAGTTCCTAAAAGAGGGCAATTAATACGTGTTTTGTTTTCTGAAATTGGGCGTATTCTTAATCATTTGCTTAATGTAACAACACAGGCAATGGATGTTGGTGCTTTAACACCACCGCTTTGGGGATTTGAGCAACGTGAAAGATTGATGATTTTTTATGAGCGTGCCTGTGGTGCTCGTCTTCATGCAAATTATTTTCGTCCTGGTGGCGTGCATCAAGATTTACCAGAATCTTTAGTTGAGGATATTGGTGATTTTATTGATCCATTTCTTGTTTCTCTCGGAAAACTTGATGCGCTTGTGACCCCAAATCGGATTTTTAAGCAGCGTAATGTGGATATTGGCGTTGTAAGTATTGATGAAGCTTGGGCACGTGGTTTTTCTGGGGTTATGATTCGTGGAGCTGGTGTTCCATGGGATTTGCGTAAAAGTCAGCCTTATGAATGTTACGATGAAATGGAATTCGATATTCCTATAGGTAAAAATAGCGATTGTTATGATCGCTATCTTATTCGTATGGAAGAAATGCGTCAATCAGCGAAAATTATGCGCCAATGTGTGGAGCGTTTACTGAGTACTGAAAAAAATGGACCGGTTTCGAGCTTGGATCGCAAAATTGTACCACCGACGCGGAGTGAAATGAAAAGCTCGATGGAAGCACTGATTCATCACTTTAAACTCTATACGGAAGGTTTTCATACACCTCCTGGAGAAGTATATGTTGCTGTGGAAGCTCCGAAGGGTGAGTTTGGTGTTTATCTTGTTTCTGATGGAACCAATAAGCCTTATCGTGTCAAGTTGCGTGCTCCTGGGTTTGCTCATCTCCAAGCTATGGATTTTTTAACCAGAGGTCATATGTTAGCAGATGCTACAGCTATTTTAGGTTCGATTGATATTGTTTTTGGGGAGGTTGATCGCTAATGTCCGTACGCCGTCTTGCAGATGATGTTTATCAGCCTGCTGAGTTTTCTTTTACAAAAGAAAATCAGATATGGGTAAAAAATACCATAAAAAAATATCCTGCAGGGCGTCAGCAGTCTGCTGTAATTCCATTATTAATGCGTGCTCAAGAGCAAGATGGTTGGGTGACACGTGCTGCGATTGAGCATATTGCTCAGATTCTTTCCATGGCTTATATCCGTGTCTTAGAAGTTGCGACTTTTTATACTCAGTTTCAGCTTAAGCCTGTTGGAACAAAAGCGCATATTCAAGTTTGTGGTACAACGCCTTGTATGTTACGTGGTTCTGATGAATTGATTAAAGTTTGTCAGAAAAAAATTCATCATGAACCTTTTGCGACCAATCAGGATGGAACCTTATCATGGGAAGAGGTAGAGTGTCTTGGTGCTTGTGTGAATGCTCCGATGGTTATGATTTTTAAAGATACTTATGAAGATCTTACAGCTGAACGCCTTGAAGAAATTATTGATGCATTTGAAGCAGGGAAGGGTTCTGAGATAGCGGTTGGTCCGCAAAATAGTCGTAAATCGTCGGAACCGATTAGTGGTTTAACTTCTCTTATTGATGATGAGAAAGAAAAAAAGATCTCTCAAGTTTTTACCAAAAAAGGATAAGGAAAGAATGGGGAACATAATTAAGTATTTTTCTTGAGAAAATATTTTATTATTCTACCCATGATGGCAACATTTAACGAAAAGTAAGAAGTCTTGAAAAGATATTTAAAAATTGCATTTGAGGAAAAGCGGAAAATGCTATGGGTAATAGAAAAAAAGGTGGGGTATGCTAGCTGATAAAGATCGTATCTTCACCAATATTTATGGTTTAAAAGACAAATCATTAAAGGCTGCGATGTTGCGTGGGCATTGGAATGGTCTGAAAGAAATGATTGACAAAGGTCGTGATTGGATCATTGATGAAGTGAAGGAATCGGGTTTACGCGGTCGTGGTGGTGCTGGTTTTCCTACTGGAATGAAGTGGTCCTTTATGCCAAAGCAGAATGATGGGCGTCCTCATTATTTAGTTGTCAATGCCGATGAATCTGAACCTGGAACTTGTAAAGACCGTGATATTTTACGTCATGACCCCCATACTTTGATTGAAGGATGTGCAATCGCTACTTTTGCTATGGGAGCCAATGTTGCTTTTATTTATATTCGTGGTGAATATATTCGTGAACGTGAAGCGCTTCAAGCTGCCGTTGATGAATGCTATGGTGCGGGTTTACTTGGCAAAAAAACGAAATATGGGCATGCTTGTGATATTGTTATTCATCATGGAGCGGGTGCTTATATTTGTGGTGAAGAAACAGCTCTTCTTGAAAGTCTTGAGGGAAAAAAGGGACAACCTCGGCTTAAACCACCATTTCCTGCCAATATGGGGATTTATGGCTGTCCAACAACAGTAAATAATGTAGAGTCTATTGCCGTTGTTCCAACGATTTTGCGGCGGGGGGCTTCGTGGTTTTCATCAATCGGACGAGCAAATAATGTTGGAACGAAATTATTTATGGTTTCAGGGCATGTTAATGCACCTTGTACATTTGAAGATGCTCTTGGTGTTTCATTCCGTGAATTAATTGAAAAACATACGGGTGGTGTTCGTGGTGGATGGAATAATCTTTTAGCAGTTATTCCAGGGGGGGCTTCTTGTCCAGTCGTTCGTGGTGAGGATATGATCGATGCGATCATGGATTTTGATGGAATGCGAGATGTCGGGTCTTCTTTTGGCACAGGGGGAATGATTGTTATGGATAAATCAACCGATATTATCAAGGCAATTTGGCGTATAGCTGCTTTTTTCAAGCACGAGAGTTGTGGTCAGTGTACACCGTGTCGTGAGGGGACGGGATGGATGATGCGTCTTTTAGGGCGTATGGTTGAGGGAAGAGCGCAAAAACGTGAGATTGATCTTTTGTTTGAAGTGTCTAAACAGGTTGAAGGACACACTATTTGTGCGCTTGGTGATGCTGCCGCATGGCCTGTACAGGGGTTGATACGTAATTTTCGTCCGGAAATCGAGCGTAGAATTGATGAATACACGCGAAATGTAGTCCAAAGCAAAAATATTGCTTTAGAAGCGGTTTAATAAAGGATTTTGTTTTAAGAGCAACCGAATGCAAATTTTAAGTGGGTTATCCGCAGCTTGGATGGGTGATGATAAATATCAAAGTTGATGGCAAAGAGATTGAAGTTCCTGATTACTACACGTTGCTTCAGGCCGCTGAGGCGGCTGGGGTAGAAATTCCACGTTTTTGTTTTCATGAATCTTTGTCAATTGCTGGAAATTGTCGTATGTGTTTAGTTGAGGTTAAGGGTGGTCCTCCAAAACCTCAGGCTTCTTGTGCTATGGGGGTTCGTGATTTACGATTAGGGCCTAACGGTGAGGTACCTGAGATTTTTACCAATACGGCGATGGTAAAAAAAGCACGTGAAGGTGTTATGGAATTTCTTCTCATTAATCATCCTTTGGATTGTCCAGTGTGTGATCAAGGGGGAGAGTGTGATCTTCAAGATCAAGCAATGCTTTATGGACGAGATTGTTCTCGTTATACAGAAAATAAACGTGCTGTAGAAGATAAATATATTGGACCTCTTGTCAAAACTGTTATGACACGATGTATTCATTGTACACGGTGTGTTCGTTTTACAACGGAAGTTGCAGGTATTTCTGAGCTTGGTTTGATCGGTCGTGGTGAAGATGCTGAAATTACGACGTATCTTGAAAAAGCTATGACATCTGAATTACAGGGAAATGTTATTGATCTTTGTCCAGTGGGAGCTTTAACTTCAAAACCTTATGCATTTCATGCCCGTCCGTGGGAATTGGTAAAAACGGAATCGATTGATGTGATGGATGCGCTTGGTAGTGCTATCCGTATTGATAGCCGCGGCCGTGAAGTTATGCGGATTATGCCGCGTACAAATGAAGATGTAAATGAGGAATGGATCTCTGATAAAACGCGTTTTATTTGGGATGGATTACGGACTCAGCGGCTTGATAAGCCATATGTACGCAAAGATGGAAAGCTTCAACCTGTCAGTTGGACAGAAGCTTTTGCAAAAATAAAAATGGTAATCTCTAAAATTTTTCCAGAAAAAATTGGAGCTATTGCGGGAGATCTTGCTTCTGTTGAAGAAATGTATGCCCTTAAAGCATTATTGAGTTCTTTGGGCTCAACGCTTTTTGATTGTCGTCAAAGAGGGGGGGCTTTATCGCCAGAGTTTGGGCGCTCGAGTTATATTTTTAATCCTACAATTGTAGGTATTGAACAGGCTGATGCACTGCTTATTGTGGGATCTAATCCACGTCATGAAGCAGCTGTTTTAAATGCGCGTATTTTAAAGCGCCAACGGATGGGTAATTTTCCTATTGCATTAATTGGAGAGAAAGTCGATTTACGTTATCCTTATTCTTACCTTGGATCTGGGAGTGATACATTAACGACACTTATTCGTGGTGAGAATGTTTTTTTTAATGTCTTAAAAGAAGCGAAGAGGCCCCTTATTCTTATCGGAGAGGGAGCGGTTTCAGGAAATGAAGGTTTATCTGTTTTAAAAAGTCTTGCTAAATTAGCTGATAATATTGGTGCTCTTAGTGAGACATGGAATGGGTTTGGGGTTCTTCATAATGCAGCATCGATTGTTGGAGGGTTGGACATAGGCTTTACTTCTAAGTTTGGGGTTGCAAATATACTTAAAACCTGTGAAGTTCTATTTTTGCTTGGTGCTGATGAAGTAGAATTAGCCAATACAAAAGCTTTTACAGTTTATATTGGGAGCCATGGTGATAATGGTGCACATGCTGCTGACGTTATTTTGCCTGCATCTGCTTACACTGAAAAATCAGGGCTTTATGTGAATACAGAAGGACGTGTTCAAATGACAAATCGGGCTGGTTTTGCTCCAGGTGAAGCAAAAGAAGATTGGGCTATTTTGCGTGCTTTATCGGATATTTTAGGACAAAAGCTCCCTTTTGATTCTCTCTCTCAATTAAGGCAATGCTTGTTTAACGATTATCCACACCTTTGTGCTGTTGATGGTATAGTGCCTTCTGATATAAGTGGTCTTAAGGCGCTTGGTTCAAAAATGGTTTCTCTCGAGAGTCAAGCATTTACTTCTATGGTTAAAGATTTTTATTTAACAAATCCGATAGCACGTGCTTCTGCTGTTATGGCTGAATGTTCATCTCTTGCAAAAAACCATGCTACACAAACAGTAAAGTAAGGGCAAAGGAAAAGGAATAATGATGTATGATTTCTTTATGACTTGGCTGTTGCCATTACTCATTATAATCGGAAAAACACTTCTTCTTTTGGTCGTTCTTTTGGTCTTAGTTGCTTATCTTCTTTATGCAGATAGAAAAATTTGGGCAGCGGTACAATTGCGTCGTGGACCAAACGTTGTTGGACCATGGGGTTTGTTACAGTCTTTTGCAGATTTAATTAAATTTGTTGTTAAGGAGCCTATTATCCCTGCAGGTGCAAATAAGGGTGTTTTTCTTTTGGCTCCTTTTGTTTCAGCGACACTTGCTTTATCAACTTGGGCTGTTATTCCTGTCAATGAGGGTTGGGAGGTTGCAAAGATTAATGTTGGTTTGCTTTATATTTTAGCCATTTCATCTCTTGAAGTTTATGGTGTTATTATGGGGGGATGGGCATCAAATTCAAAATATCCTTTCTTAGGAGCTCTTCGTTCGGCGGCACAAATGGTTTCTTATGAAGTTTCCATTGGTTTTGTGCTTGTGACTGTCATTTTAATAAGTGGTTCGTTGGATCTCACAACAATTGTTCATAAACAAAGTTCTGGAATTGGTACAACTCTTGGTCTTCCTTTTAACAGCTTTCTCGATTGGAATTGGTTGGTCCTTTTTCCAATGTTTATTATATTTTTTATTTCTGCGCTCGCAGAGACAAACCGTCCTCCATTCGATTTGGTGGAAGCAGAATCTGAACTTGTTGCTGGTCATATGGTTGAATATTCTTCAACGCCTTACATGCTCTTTTTTCTTGGTGAATATGTTGCGATTGTTTTAATGTGCGCATTAACAACTATTCTATTTTTAGGCGGTTGGCTGCCTCCTTTAGATGTTTGGTGGCTTAATTGGGTTCCTGGTATCATTTGGTTTGTTTTAAAAGTCTGTTTTGTATTTTTTTGGTTTGCTATGGTCAAAGCATTTGTTCCACGTTATCGCTATGATCAGCTTATGCGGCTTGGTTGGAAGGTTTTTCTTCCTCTCTCACTAGCAATGGTTGTGATAACTGCTGCTTTTTTAAAGTTTACGGATTTCGTTTAAGAGGAGATTTTACGATGTCAGGTTTTATTCAGGCGGCAAAGTCACTTCTTCTATTGGAATTTATGAGTGCTTTTTTCTTAGCTATGCGTCAATTTTTTTCACCAAAACCTACGATTAATTATCCTTATGAAAAAGGTTTTGTATCTCAGCGTTTTCGCGGTGAGCATGCATTGCGTCGCTATCCAAATGGTGAAGAACGGTGTATTGCTTGTAAATTATGTGAAGCGATTTGTCCTGCTCAAGCGATTACAATTGAAGCTGGGCCACGGCGCAATGATGGTACACGTAGAACTGTCCGTTATGATATAGACATGGTTAAATGTATTTACTGTGGTTTTTGTCAAGAAGCCTGTCCGGTTGAGGCTATTGTCGAAGGTCCAAATTTTGAGTTTGCGACGGAAACACGTGAAGAACTTTATTATGATAAAGAAAAACTTTTATTGAATGGAGATCGCTGGGAGCGAGAAATTGCTCGAAATATATTGATGGATGCGCCTTATCGTTAAGTGTATCGTTAAATGAGGTGTCGGATATTTTTCCGATAAATTGTAATCTGGTATGAAGTTTATACCAATTGTTTGAATAATTAAGGAGAAGCCTATGCTAACAGATCTAGCGGCGGCATTTTTCTATTTGTTTGCTTTTATTATGCTAACAAGTGCAGTTATTGTTATTACAGCACGCAATCCAGTGCATTCTGTTTTGTTTTTAATCCTCGCATTTTTTAATGCAGCAGCTTTGTTTTTACTTGCAGGAGCAGAGTTTTTAGGGCTTATTCTGCTTGTTGTGTATGTTGGAGCTGTCGCTGTTTTATTTTTATTTGTCGTTATGATGCTTGACGTTGATTTTGCTGAGTTAAAGAGTGGAACTCTTCGGTATGCTCCTATTGGAGCTCTTATTGGTGTTATTATCGCTGTAGAATTGATTGTTGTTTTTATGAGTAGCTATTTTTCTCCAGTCTTGAGAACGCATGTTACGCAACCAATGCCAGATTTAGCGCAGCAAACAAATACACAAGCATTAGGTGATATTCTCTATACGGATTATGTTTTCTATTTTCAAATTGCTGGAATGATTTTATTGGTTGCAATGATTGGAGCTATTGTTTTAACACTTCGTCATAAATTAGGAGTAAAGCGGCAATCTATTGCCGAGCAAGTTTCTAGAACGGTAGAAAGTGCCATTGAAATCAAACAAGTTGAATCAGGCAAAGGTATGTAAGGGGGGCTATGCAGATGTATATTGATATTACACATTATCTCACTGTTTCTGCTTTAATGTTTACAATTGGTATTGCTGGAATTTTTCTCAACAGAAAAAATGTGATTATTATCTTGATGTCCATTGAGCTTATATTGCTTTCAGTTAATCTCAATTTTGTTGCATTTTCAGCATTTCTTCATGATCTCGTTGGTCAGGTATTCGCTTTATTTGTCTTAACCGTAGCAGCTGCTGAAGCTGCCATTGGTTTAGCAATTCTGGTCGTTTTTTTCCGTAATCGTGGTTCCATTGCGGTTGAAGATGTTAATGTAATGAAAGGCTAACCAGTGATGTATTATACGATTGTCTTTCTTCCGCTTTTGGGTTTTTTAATTGCTGCACTAGGTGGAAAAATGATAGGAGATCGTGCGAGTGAATTGATAACATGTAGCTTTATGGTTGTTGTTGCCATATTATCGTGGATAGCATTTTTCAGTATTGCACTTGGTCATATTCCAGCGATTGATGTATTGGTATTACATTGGATGACTGTTGGTGACTTAAGCTTTAATTGGGCTTTACATGTTGATGCATTAACAGCTGTCATGCTTATTGTTGTAAACAGTGTTTCGGCATTGGTGCATATTTATTCAATTGGTTATATGCATCATGATCCTTCAAGGTCTCGTTTTTTTTCTTATCTTTCTTTGTTTACATTTATGATGCTTATGTTGGTCACATCCAATAATTTGATTCAGATGTTTTTTGGATGGGAAGGTGTCGGACTTGCTTCTTATTTACTCATTGGTTTTTGGTTTCAGCGCGATTCTGCTAATAAGGCCGCAATGAAAGCTTTTGTAGTTAACCGTGTTGGAGACTTTGGTTTTCTCTTAGGAATCTTTAGTATTTTTGTTTTGTTCCAATCGGTTGATTTTACCTCTATTTTTGCAAAAGCTGCCGACAAGAGCTTTATACAAAATATGACATTTTTAGATTGGCAATTTGATGGGCAGACGGCAATTACCATTACATGTCTTTTATTATTTATTGGTGCGATGGGAAAATCCGCACAATTTCTTTTACATACTTGGCTGCCTGATGCAATGGAAGGTCCAACTCCTGTATCAGCGCTTATTCATGCCGCTACAATGGTAACGGCTGGTGTTTTTATGGTTGCACGTATGTCGCCAATTTTTGAACTTTCTTCGACTACTTTGACCGTGATTATTGTTGTTGGTGCAACAACAGCGTTTTTTGCAGCAACTGTGGGGTTGGTGCAGAATGATATTAAGCGTGTTATTGCTTATTCTACATGCTCTCAACTTGGTTATATGTTTGTGGCATTAGGTGTTGGAGCTTATGGCGCTGCTGTCTTTCATCTTTTTACGCATGCTTTTTTTAAAGCCTTATTGTTTCTTGGTGCAGGTTCTGTGATTCATGCTGTATCTGATGAACAAGATATGCGAAAAATGGGTGGGTTACGCAAACATATAAAGGTCACCTATTGGATGATGATGGTCGGGACCATTGCCTTGACCGGTGTTGGAATTCCAGGAACACTTTTCGGGACTGCAGGTTTTTTCTCAAAAGATGCGATTATAGAGTCTGCTTTTGCATCTCATAATATTGCTTCAGGATATGCTTTTTATCTTCTTGTTTTTGCTGCCTTTTTAACAAGTTTCTATTCATGGCGACTTATCTTTATGACATTCCATGGTAAACCACGGGCAACAGTTGATGTGATGCATCATGTTCATGAATCGCCTCCAGTTATGTTGATTCCACTCTTTCTTTTATCTATTGGAGCAATATTTTCTGGTGTCGTTTTCCAACCTTACTTTTTTGGTGATTTGTATAATGCTTTTTGGAAGGGAGCATTATTTACAAGCAGCCATAATCACATTCTTCATGATGCCCACCATGTTTTTAATTGGGTAAAATGGTCGCCTTTTATAGCAATGATTCTTGGATTTATGTTGGCTTATTTATTTTATATTGCGGCTCCCTCTCTTCCCAAGAAAATGGCGCGTATTATGCCAGGAGTGTATCATTTTCTTTACCAAAAGTGGTATTTCGATCAATTATATAACTTTTTATTTGTTCGTCCTACCTTTAGAATTGGTTCTTTTCTTTGGAAAGTGGGAGACGGTAAGATTATTGATGGTCTAGGTCCCAATGGTATTGCAGCGCGTGTTGTTGATATTACAAATAGAGTTGTTCGAATGCAAACAGGCTATCTTTACCACTATGCATTTGCAATGCTTATCGGCGTTGCATTGCTCATTACATGGATGATGATCGGGGGCGTAAACTAATGACCGATTGGCCTATTCTTTCTACGGTTACATTTTTGCCGCTTGTTGGTGTTCTTCTGATTTTGTTTATCAAAGATGATAGTGAAGTAGCACGCCATAATATACGTAATGTCGCATTTTTTACGACTCTATTTGTTTTTATTATTTCTTTAATTATTTGGATAGGATTTGATCCTAGTAACCAAAATTTTCAAATGGTTGAAAAATCTAGTTGGTTAGGGGGTGGTATTAGCTATCATATGGGGGTCGATGGTATTTCTATTCTTTTTGTTGTTCTCTCGGCTTTTCTTTTGCCTTTCTGTATTTTAGCAAGTTGGGAGAATGTTAAAGAGAGATTAAAAGCCTATATGATTGCGTTTCTTCTTCTAGAAGTTGCGATTATTGGTGTTTTTTGTGCTCTTGATGCAATGCTATTCTATGTTTTTTTTGAAGGCAGCCTCATTCCAATGTTTATCATTATAGGTGTATGGGGAGGAGTACGTCGTGTTTATGCAAGTATAAAGTTTTTCTTATATACTTTACTTGGTTCAGTGCTTATGCTGGTTGCTCTTATGGTTATGTATTGGGAGGCTGGGACACTTGATATACCAACTTTACTCAATTATCAGTTTCCTGCTCATATGCAAATATGGTTATGGCTTGCATTTTTTGCTTCTTTCGCAGTTAAAATGCCAATGTGGCCAGTTCATACATGGCTCCCTGATGCTCACGTAGAAGCACCGACAGCGGGTTCCGTTATTTTAGCTGGTGTCTTGCTCAAATTAGGTGGGTATGGTTTTCTTCGTTTTTCTTTGCCGATGTTTCCTATCGCTTCAGCAGATTTTGCGCCTTTTGTTTTCACATTATCGCTTATTGCTATTATTTATACATCACTGGTTGCACTTGTTCAAAGTGACATCAAAAAACTTATTGCATATTCCTCAATAGCGCATATGGGATATGTAACGATGGGTATTTTTGCTGCGAATGAACAGGGGATACAAGGGGCTATTTATCAGATGCTGTCCCATGGAATTGTTTCAGCAGCGTTGTTTCTTTGTGTTGGGGTTATCTATGATCGCTTGCATACACGTGAAATTTCAGCGTTTGGTGGTTTAGTGAATAATATGCCTAAATATGCTGTTGTTTTCTTAATTTTCACTATGGCAAATGTTGGTTTGCCTGGAAGCTCAGGATTTTTGGGTGAATTTTTAACCTTAATAGGTGTTTTTCAAGTAAATAAATTGGTTGTTGTTTTAGCAACAACAGGTGTTATCTTATCGGCAGCCTATGCCCTTTATCTTTATCGGCGTGTGGTTTTTGGTTCCTTGGATAAAGAGAATTTAAAAGTATTAATAGATCTTTCTTTAAGAGAAAAATTTCTCCTTTATCCAATGATTATTCTTACAATATTCTTTGGTATCTATCCAACGCCTATTCTTAAGGCAACGGCGTTTTCTGTAGAAACCCTCATCAATAAACTGCACTAGATAAGGGAAGAATGCACATGCAAACTGAAATAATAGCGCAATTAGTCTTAATTCTTCCAGAGCTTTTAATTGCATTAGGAGCTGTCGTGCTGCTTATGATTGGTGTTTATTCCAATACACGTGCTTCTTTAACAGTGACAGGTTTAGCCATAGCACTTCTTGTGGCAACTATTATTATTCTTATAATTTTTCCGAAAAATGGTTCATTTCAAACCAATGCGCTCGTTATCGATTCCTTTAGTCGTTATATGAAAATTTTAATGCTTATTGGTGCACTCTTTTCTCTTATCATGTCTGTTGGTTTTGCCAATGCACAAAAGTTTAATATATTTGAGTTTCCAGTACTTGTTCTTTTAGCAACCCTTGGAATGATGTTTATGATTTCAGCGGGTAATATGCTGTCGCTTTATATGGGGTTAGAGCTGCAATCTTTAGCTTTATATGTTTTAGCAGCGATTAATCGTAATAATGTAAAATCTTCTGAAGCCGGTATAAAATACTTTGTTTTAGGAGCATTATCTTCAGGGTTGCTTCTTTATGGTATTTCTTTGCTTTATGGTTTTACCGGTCAAATTGGTTTTCACGAAATTGCTCTTGCTTTAAAAGATAAAAATGTACAATTGGGGGTTATTTTTGGAATTGTCTTTATTTTAGCTGGTTTGGCTTTCAAAATTTCTGCTGTTCCGTTTCATATGTGGACACCTGATGTTTATGAAGGAGCGCCCACGCCGATTACAGCATTTTTTGCTAGTGCCCCTAAAGTTGCTGCAATGGCTTTAATCATCCGTATTATTGTGGTGACCTTTATTCCCATAGGGCGTGTTGATAACGTGATGCCTGCATGGCAACAAATTTTGGTGTTCATGGCGATTGCATCAATGATACTGGGTGCTTTTGCTGCAATCGGTCAGAATAATATTAAGCGCTTAATGGCTTATTCGTCGATCAGTCATATGGGTTATGCACTTGTTGGTTTATCTGCTGGAGATATGCTTGGGATAAAAAGCGTTATCCTTTATATGACTATTTATCTTGGAATGACGATTGGTTCATTTGCCTTTATTCTTGGAATGCGCTCTCAGAATGGAAATGTTGAAAATATTTATGATCTTTCAGGGTTAGCAAAGACGAATCCGTTTATGGCTGTTGTGATGACAATACAGCTTTTTTCTTTAGCAAGCATACCTCCTATGGCTGGTTTTTTTGGAAAGTGGTATACATTTTCTGCTGCTGTCCACGCTGGACTTACGCCACTTGCTGTCGTTGGGATGATAGCGTCTGTCGTTGGGGCTTTTTACTATTTGAGAGTCATTAAAATTATGTGGTTTGATGATGCAAAAGCGTATTTTGTTGCTTTATCGAAAGAGCTTCAATTTTGTCTTGGTCTTTCTGTATTCTTTATTTTATTTTACGCGCTTTTTGGGGTTTGGTTCGCTGAGCTAGCAGAAAAAGCAGCAACAGTATTGTTTTAATGAATATGGTTTATACTTTATCAGATTTTGCACAAAAACAGGGATACACTATTGAAGCGTACGATAGTGTTGATTCAACAAATCTCATTGCGCAACGAAAAGCGCAAACTGGTCATCAAGGTAATCTTTGGATTGTTGCACAAGAACAATCACAGGGAAGAGCAAGAAGAGGGAGGACTTGGTCTAGTCCAAAAGGGAACCTTTATTCTAGTCTTTTATTAATTGATGATATTGTTCATCAAACTGCGGCTCAACTTGGTTTTGTTGCTGGAGTAAGTGTGGCAGAGGCAATAAAAGAATTGATAAAAGAGGAAAAACAGACAAACAATATTGTGAGCTTAAAATGGCCAAACGATATTTTGCTCAGAGGAGAAAAAAGCTCTGGAGTTTTGCTTGAGATTTTAAAATTGTCATCACAACAATATGCCTTGGTTATTGGTATTGGAATAAATGTGAAATATAATTATGAAGATGCACCCTATTCCACTTCAAGCTTAAAGAATATCGGTTTGCGTATTGATGCAGAACAATTATTTACGGTTCTGACGGAGTGTTTTTCTAAAAATTACCTTCTTTGGAAACAACCAAAAGGATGTGAAATAATCCGAAAAAAATGGCTTTTATATTCCGCTCATCTTGGAAAATATGTCAAAGTGGTGAATGATGAAAAAGTCATTGAGGGTGTTTTTGATGGTCTTGATAGTGATTTTAACTGCATCATAAAGCAAAAAAATGGTCAGACAGCCATTATAACAGCTGGAGATGTTCATTTTGGTTCGGCTGCTTCTGTTAATGCAGGTCGTTATTAAAAAATTATTTTATCATCAGATACCTTAATGATTTGGGAGATGTTTATGGTTGCAGCCAATAGATGTGAATTTGTTTTTTTACCTCTGGGAGGTGTAGGTGAAATAGGGATGAATTTAGCTGCTTACGGATTTGGTCCCCAAAATCTTCGTGAATGGCTGCTAGTTGATATGGGGATTAGTTTTGCTGGTTCTGAATTACCAGGTGTCGATCTTGTTTTTCCTGATATTCGTTTTCTAGAAAGTGAAAAACATAATATACGGGGTCTTGTTTTAACACATGCACATGAAGATCATTATGGGGCCGTTCTTGATTTATGTCCAAAGTTACAAGTGCCAATTTACTGTACGCCTTTTACGGCAGGATTATTGGAAACTAAAAAACAATTAGATTTTGAATCTCAAAAAATTTTACTCAATATTTTTCAAGCTGGTGATTGTTTTCAGGTAGGTTCCTTTGCTATAGAGGCTATAGCCGTTAACCATTCAATACCAGAATCTGTATCTTTAACAATTACAACTTCTTTGGGGACCGTGATTCATACTGGTGATTGGAAAATTGATCATACTCCTCCACTCGGGGCTGTAACCGATGAAAAAAGATTTCGTGCTTTAGGCAAAAAAGGTGTTTTAGCATTACTTTGTGATTCTACAAATGCATGTCGGGATGGTATCTCTCCTTCAGAACAGCAAGTTCAAGCCAGTCTTTCAGAGATTATTTCCAAAGCTGAAGGGCGCGTTGCGATAGCAACTTTTTCTTCTAATATTGGTCGGATACGTTCTATTGCTCTTGCAGCTGAAGCTGCTGGACGTAAAGTGCTTGTCATTGGGCGTTCCCTTAAGCGAAGTATTATGGTTGCACAAGAGCTTGGTTATATGAATGGTTTAGCACCATTTGTAACGGAAGATGATTATGGCTACATCTCGCGAAAAGATCTTGTTTTAATTGTCACAGGAAGCCAAGGTGAGCCATGTGCTGCTTTAGCTAAACTGTCACGTGATGGAATGAAAAATATTGCACTTTCCGCTGGTGATACCGTTATTTATTCATCACGAAGTATTCCAGGAAACGAAAAAGCGATTATTGAGGTACAAAATCGTTTCATTGATTTGGGTATTAAAATTATTACGAATGAAGATGCACTTGTTCATGTTTCAGGTCATCCCCGTCGTTCAGAACTTTTACAGATGTATGATTGGATAAAGCCACAAATACTTGTCCCTGTACATGGGGAAGCAATGCATCTTAAGGCTCAGGCAACTTTAGCACGTCAAGCAGGTATTAAAACTGTTATGGATATCAGAAATGGCCATATGTTACGTCTTGCACCAGAGCCTGTGAAGGTTGTTGATCAAGTTCCTGTTGGACGCATCTATAAGGATGGTTGCCTAATTGGAGATGAAGATGAATTAGGGATTCGTGAACGCCGAAAACTAAGTTATGCTGGTCATGTTACTATTTCTCTCCATATAAATAGTAAGCATGAATTATTAGGGGATATAGGTCTAACAACATTCGGGTTACCTGAAAGTAATGGAAAGGGGGAAAGTTTAAAAGATATTCTTTTAGATATCGTAGAAAATACAGTTTATAATATCCCACGCATGAAACAGAAAGATAATGAACTTATTCGAGAGGCAACACGACGTGCAGTAAGAGCGGCTGTTCATGAAATTTGGCAAAAAAAACCTATCTGTACAGTTTTTTTACATCGGTCAAAATAAAAGAACTTTCCTATTACGTTATTTAAAAAGAGAAGAGCATTTTTATTTTATTGCTAAATAAGAAAAATAGAGAATAAAGCACAATAAATTTTTAAATGATAAGATCGTTATATTTGCAAGTATTCAGAATGCGGCTATAGATGAATAGAGGGTGTGATAAATTGTCCGATATGATAGATCTGATTAGGAGTTAATTATTTCAATGCGTCTTTCTCAATATTTCCTTTCACTTTTAAAAGAGAATCCTAAAGAAGCAGAAATTGTTTCTCATCGCTTCATGTTGCGCGCTGGAATGATTCGACAACAAACATCAGGGATTTATTCTTGGCTTCCTTTGGGAAAAAAAGTGCTTGATAAAGTTTGTAAAATTATTCGTGAAGAGCAAGAACGTGCGGGTGCAATAGAAATATTGATGCCTACAATTCAGTCTGCTGATCTTTGGCGTGAAAGCGGTCGTTATGATGATTATGGTTTGGAAATGCTCCGCATTAAAGATCGTCAAAAGCGTGATTTACTTTATGGTCCAACCAATGAAGAGATGGTAACAGATATTTTTCGCTCCTATGTTCGTTCTTATAAAGATCTTCCGCTTAATTTATATCATATTCAATGGAAATTTCGTGATGAAATTCGTCCACGTTTTGGTGTGATGCGAGCACGAGAATTTTTAATGAAAGATGCTTATTCTTTTGATCTTGATTATGAAGGCTCTAAAACATCTTATAATCGTATGTTTGTTGCTTATTTACGCACTTTTTCTCGCCTTGGCTTAAAAGCAATTCCTATGCGTGCAGATACAGGTCCAATAGGGGGGGAACTCAGTCATGAATTTATCATTTTGGCTGAAACAGGAGAGAGTGCTATCTTCTGTGATAAACAATTTCTTGAACTTACCGTTCCAGATAGTTCAATCGATTTTAGTGATAAAGCTGTTTTAGATGATATTGTTAAGCAATGGACATCTTTTTATGCAGCAACGGAAGAAATGCATAATGAAGAGGAGTGGGCTAAAGTTTCTGATCATAATCGTCTTTCAGCGCGTGGTATTGAAGTAGGGCATATTTTCCACTTTGGTACTAAATATTCCGCTCCAATGGGAGCAAAAGTTATGGGACAAGATGGAAAAGAGCATGTGGTCTCTATGGGATCTTATGGTATTGGGCCTTCGCGTCTTGTTGCGGCCGCTATTGAAGCTTCTCATGATGAAAATGGTATTATTTGGCCAAAGTCGATGGCTCCGTTTGATTTTGGGATTATCAATATGAAGCCCGATGATGAAAAATGCACACAGGTATGTGAGTTTCTCTATCAGGGATTAAAGAAGGTTGGTTTTGATCCGTTATTAGATGATAGAAATGAACGCCCTGGATCAAAATTTGCAACAATGGATTTGATTGGTTTGCCAACGCAAATCATTGTTGGTCCTAACAGCATTGCACAAAATGAAGTTGAAATTAAAGATCGAAAAACAGGAATAAAAAAATCTCTAAAGGTTGAAGATGTGCTCAGCCAACTTTCTATAATTTAATAGGAAATATTATGAAGAGGCTGAAAAACAAATGCTTTTCATCTTATGAGTGGATGATCGCTTTTCGTTATATGATTCCCAATAAAAAACATGTCGTTGCATCTGTTATTTCAATTATTTCTCTTATTGGGATTATGTTGGGCGTATTTGCTCTGGTTGTTGTTATGGCGGTGATGAATGGCTTTCGTACAGAACTTCTCAATCGTATTCTTGGTATGAATGGGCATCTTATTATTCAAACAGTTGATTCTGGTTTTTCTGATTATAAGACTCTTATTTCTTCTTTAGAAACTACAAATGGTGTGAAGTTTGCTTTACCTGTTATTGAAGGTCAAGCGCTTGTTCAAGGTGAAGTTCAAGGTGGCTCTGGCGCGTTAGTTCGTGGTATGCGCAAACAAGATCTAGAAAAGCTTAAAACAGTCTCTCAAAACATTAAATTAGGATCGATTTCTCGGTTTGATCAAGAAGAAGGTGTTGCAATTGGAAGTGGCTTAGCAGAAAAATTAGGACTGACAGTTGGAAGAGATATTCGTATTATTACTCCAGATGGTGATGAGACTCCTTTTGGCGTTACCCCACGTGTGAAAGCTTATAAAGTCGTTGCTATTTTTGAAGTTGGTATGTCTGAATATGATTCAATATTTATCTTTATGCCTCTCCATGAAGCACAAATGTTTTTTAATTTGGGAGATAAGGTTCAGTCTTTAGAATTATTTCTAAATGATCCTGATGCTGTTGATCAAATAAAACCTGTTGTAGAAAAAGCCGTTGATCAACAGGTCTATTTAATTGATTGGCGTACACGCAATCAGGCTTTTTTTTCAGCCTTACAGATTGAACGAAATGTTATGTTTTTCATTCTTTCTCTGATCGTTCTTGTTGCTGCTTTAAATATTATTTCAGGGCTGATTATGCTTGTAAAAGATAAAAGTCATGATATTGCAATTTTACGCACGATGGGGGCTCAACAGAGTGCGATTTTGCGTATATTTATCATTACAGGAATGATGATTGGTTTTATTGGAACTATATTGGGGTTAATTTTAGGTGTTATCGCGACCGCGAATATTAATCATATCCAAGATTTTATATCTTGGTTATTTAATGTCGACGTTTTTAATCCTCAACTTTATTTTTTAACAAAATTGCCTGCACAAATTGAGTGGAAACAGACCATCTTGGTTGCTATGATGGCTTTATTCTTGTCGTTTCTTGCTGCTCTCATTCCGGCATGGCGTGCTGCTAAGCTAGATCCCGTACAAGCTTTGAGGTATGAATAATGACAGCTATTTTAGAGCTTGTAGAGATTGAAAGACACTTTTTCGAGAGTCATAAGCCTCTCATTGTTTTAGATAAAGCGAATTTTATTCTTAATCGTGGAGAGCTTGTCGCACTTGTTGCACCATCTGGTGCTGGAAAATCAACACTTCTTCATATTGCTGGATTATTAGAAAAACCAACCGCTGGTGATGTGATGTTACGGGGTGTTTCTTGTGCAAAGCGTTCTGATAGTGAGCGAACAGCTATAAGACGAAATGATATTGGTTTTGTTTATCAATTTCATCATTTACTTCCAGAGTTTACAGCGTTAGAAAATGTCATGATACCGCAAATGATAGCAGGATTAAAAAAATCCATAGCAGAAGATCGTGCGCGCAAATTATTAACGTATCTGCGTGTTTCTCATCGTGCGAACCATCGTCCCTCAGAGTTATCGGGAGGAGAACAACAACGTGTTGCTATTGCACGTGCAGTAGCAAATGGCCCTTCGGTTCTTTTGGCTGATGAACCTACAGGAAATCTTGATCCAGTAACTTCAGCTTATGTCTTTCAAGCTTTATCTATCCTTGTTCGTCAGTCTGGTCTTTCTGCTCTTATTGCAACACATAATTACGCTTTGGCTAAGCAAATGCATCGTCGAATTACACTTAAAGAACAAAAGATTATAGAACTTCCTTAAAGCAAGGTAAAAACTTTATACGACTAATTGAATAGTTTATATTACTTTATTCAAGGAGATTTTTTATGACAGTTTTTGTCGTTGACAAAAATCAATTAGATGCTCGTCGTCGTCGATTGATTTTTCGTGCATGGCATCGCGGTATTCGTGAAATGGATCTCATTTTTGGACATTATGTTGATGCTCATATCACTAAGATGAATGATAAAACGCTCTCTGAGCTTGAGTATATTATGTCTTTTGATGATCGTGATTTACTCACATGGATTACTGGAGAAATTTTGCCCCCCTCTGAAGTTGATAGTCCACTTTTCCGTGATATTGCCAATTATCGTACTTGCTTAAGTTATTAATCCGATGCCTATATTTAAAAAAATTGTTATTCCCAAAAATAATTCTGTTCGTATGATTTTAGATGGCGTTACTGATGGATTTGAAGCCTTTGCGCTTGCTAAATTAAGTTCAGAAATTGCACAAGATAAACCGCTCATCTATGTTGTCCGTGACGGAACAAAAATTGCGCATTTACAACAAGTTTTAAATTTTATTGAACCCAATTTACCCGTACTTCAATTTCCTGCATGGGATTGTTTGCCTTATGATCGCGTATCACCAGGAATTGCTGTTATGGCACGTCGACTATCAACATTAGCACATATAGCAAATTTACGGAAAGATCCATATTCTGCAATTATATTAACAACAGCAAATGCAATTATGCAAAAGTTGCCTCCTCGTGAAATGATAGAAGCTCAGCTTATTCACGCACGTGTTGGCCAGCGCAATAACATGGGAAATCTTATTCAATTTCTAGAAACCAATGGTTTTGAACGCGTTACGGTTGTCCGTGATGTTGGTGAGTTTGCTGTAAGAGGAGGAATACTTGATATCTTTTCTCCGATGGATGTTGAACCTTTACGCCTTGATTTTTTTGGAGATACCCTAGAAAGTATCCGCGTATTTGATCCAGAAAGTCAAAGGACAACAGGCCAAAAAACTGAACTTTTATTACAGGCAATGAGTGAGATTGTTCTTACACCAGAACGCATCAGCCGTTTTAAAAGCAATTATACCCGTACATTTGGTGTATCACAAAAAAATAACATGCTTTATGAAGCAATTTCTCAAGGTCGGCGTTTTGTTGGTATGGAACATTGGCTTCCATTTTTTTATGAAAACCTTGATAGCTTTTTTGACCATTGTGGCAACTTACCGATAGTTTTTGAGCATCTCATAGAAGAAGTCTTCATTGAGCGCTATCGTCTTATTGAAGACTATTATAATGCGCGCAAAGAATGCGAAAATGATAAAGAAAATTCTACTTCTTATCATCCAATAGACCCTAGTCTTCTCTATTTAACGCCAGAGCGTGTTTTGGAATGTGTACAACAATCTTCACAGTGTATTGATTTTTCGCCTTTTAATATTCCACAAAGTTTGGAACAAACTGTTATTCACACCAATGTTAAACAAGGATATGATTTTGTAAAAGAGCGTAATGCGCAGGAAAAAAACGTTTTTTCAAGTGTTATTGATCACATCGCATCTTTACGCTCTGCGGGCAAAAAAGTGCTTTTAGCGTGTTGGAGTGAAGGATCTCTGAATCGTTTAGTACAAGTTCTCGACGAGCATGGATTAAAAAAAATAGATGTTGTAAAATCTTTGCAAACTGTCAAAGCAACACCACGAGATCATATATTAGCAGCCGTTATCATGATAGAACATGGTTTTGAGGCTGAAGATTTAGCTATTATAGCAGAGCAGGATATCCTAGGTGATCGCTTCATCAGATCACCAAAGCGGCGTAAGAATAATACAAATTTTATTTCTGAAGTTTCTGCTTTAAATTCTGGTGATATTGTTGTGCATATCGACCACGGTATTGGCCAATTTGTTGGTCTTAAAACCATCACAACCACTGGAATTTTACGAGATTGCCTTGAAATTAAATATGCTGGAGGTGATCTCCTCTTTTTACCTGTTGAAAATATTGAGCTTCTCTCACGTTATGGCTCAGAAGGAACAGAGGTAACGTTAGATAAATTAGGAGGTGTTGCTTGGCAAGCACGTAAAGCTCGGCTTAAAAAACATTTATTGGAAATGGCAGGGCAATTAATCCGTATAGCTGCAGAGCGTATGACTCGTGCTGCGCCTGCTTTACTTCCACCAATTGGACCATTTGATGAGTTCGTTGCTTGCTTTCCCTATGAAGAAACGGAAGATCAAATGAATGCAATTGATGCTGTTTTGGATGATCTAGCCTCAGGCAAGCCGATGGATCGCTTGATATGCGGTGATGTTGGTTTTGGAAAAACTGAAGTAGCCATTCGAAGTGCTTTTGTTGCAGCATTAAATGGATATCAGGTTGCGGTTGTTGTACCAACAACTTTGCTTTCACGTCAACATTACAAAACATTTATTTCGCGTTTTCAAGGATTACCGGTTAAAATTGGACATGCTTCAAGGCTTGTAAAAGCGAAAGAACTTGCACGAGTAAAAAAAGGTGTTTCAGATGGTACAATCGATATTGTCATTGGAACCCATGCATTATTAAGTGGTGCAGTTAATTTTTTACGATTAGGCCTTCTTATCATTGATGAGGAACAACATTTTGGTGTCAAACATAAAGAGCGTTTAAAAGAGCTTAAAAGTGATATTCATGTTCTCACACTTTCAGCAACTCCCATACCACGCACTTTAGGGTTAGCTTTATCGGGTGTACGTGAACTTTCATTGATAACAACACCCCCCATTGATAGAATGGTGGTTCGTACTTTTATTTCACCCTTTGATGCACTTGTTATACGAGAGACCCTGCTTCGAGAATATTATCGTGGTGGACAAAGTTTCTATGTTTGTCCTCGTATTTCTGATCTGGCTTTTGTAGAAGAATATCTCAAAACACATGTGCCAGAACTGAAATTCGTTGTGGCTCATGGACAAATGCCGGCTGGACAACTTGATGATATCATGAATGCATTTTATGATGGACAATATGATGTGCTGCTCTCAACAACCATTATTGAATCGGGGCTTGATATTCCAACAGCCAATACCCTAATTGTGCATCGTGCTGAGATGTTTGGCCTTTCTGCCCTTTATCAGTTACGTGGTAGGGTAGGGCGTTCAAAACAACGTGCTTATGCTCTCTTTACATTTCCTGCTGGTAAAGTCTTAACAGCTGCTGCCGATCGTCGTCTTAAAGTTTTACAATCTCTTGATACCTTAGGGGACGGGTTTCAATTGGCAAGCCATGACATGGATATCCGCGGTTCAGGCAATTTTTTAGGTGAACAGCAATCGGGGCATATCAAAGAAGTTGGATTTGAACTCTATCAAAAAATGCTTGAAGAAGCTGTTGCTGAATTAAAAGATGGAGAGCTAAATGAAGATAATCAATGGTCTCCTCAAATTTCACTTGGTACAACAGTGATGATACCAGAAAGTTTCGTGCCTGACTTATCATTACGTATGGGACTTTATCATCGTTTAACAGAACTTGATGATTTAGAACAAATTGATGAATTTGCAGCGGAGTTAATTGATCGCTTTGGTCCTTTACCCCTTGAGGTTCAACACCTTCTTAAAGTCTTTTATATCAAAACATTATGTCGAAAAGCGCATGTAGAGAAATTAGATACAGGACCAAAGGGGATTGTTATACAGTTTCGTAATAACTATTTCGCAAATAGTGTTGCTCTTGTTCAGTGGGTTGGAAAACAAGGTTCGATGGCAAAAATTCGTCCAGATCAAAGTATCGCTCTTATTCGTAATTGGTCCACAGCGGATGAAAGGCTTGTTGGAGCAGCGAATATTATGACACAGCTTGTCGAAATGGCAGGACAACATTCTGTTTAAAAAATATCTTTATTATTTCAGAACTATTACTTATTTTTATAAAATTATTCTATAAAAACAAAAAGTTATTGATTTTGTATAAGAATAAAATTTAAGTTTATAATAAAGAACCCTTTATATATTTATTTGGTTTTTATTATATACGTATTGATATAATGAAGAAAATAGATTAGATGGTTTAACCGCATTAAATAGCACTTGCATATAATAAGCTAATAAGCTCCTGTAAATTTTTTAGAAAGAAAAAATTTAGGTAAAGATAGCATGCTTTCTTCATTACAAAAGTGTCTAATTATCGTTTTTTTATTACTCACTTTGATATATGGCGTAAAAAACGCTCACGCTGAGTTATCTTCTGATGAACAATACCAACATTTAAAAAACAAAAGAAAGAATATTAAAGAGAGCATACAATTTATTGAAGAAAGTATGTCTCATTTGAACATTTGGGAAAAAAATATTTCTAAAGCAGAGTACTATGAGCGTTTGCAGGAACGGAATAAGCTATACAAAAAACTGAAAACTCTGAAGAATGAATATTATAATCTTGGTTCGAAATTACAGGATCTAGCTGAAAAAAAACAAAAAATTATCTTTAGAATACATATAGCGAGAGAGTACGAAGTAGGGGTGTATGAAGAAAAGTTGATTAAAACAAAAGATTATTTAAAAAAAACTCAAATGTTTAATGAATGGGGAATGAATGAGAAAAGTGGAGGTGATAATGAGATAATGAAAAATTATCTCATGTTTATTATTGCTTGCAACACGTTAGCGGATATATTGCAGAGTGATATAGGTGCTATTTTGCGCAAAGATTTTGATTGGAAAGATAAAGATTTTAGTTGGGCTAAAGGCGCAAATAATTCAATAAGTCCTAGTTTAGTCAGGGATATTAAAGAATTACTAACAGATGGCTCTTATAGTTATGAAAAACAAATATTTGACGATATAAAAAATAGTCTTACAGGAGATAATTGGTTTGTTAAAAATGCACCTGAGCTTTGTAGAACCATTAAAGAAGTACATAATATAATGCTGCCAAACAAGAAAAAGAATATTATAGATCGTATGCGTTCTCATGTTGAAGAATTATTCAATTAAAAAATTAATTATACAAATACAGAGAAATTAAGATAATATACTAAATAATAGTTTAAATATGTTAGTAAAATATATTTTAATTTTTTGTTTTTATCATTATTTATAATAAAGTAATTTATACACATAAGATATTATCTATTATTCTTATCATATAAGCTTTAATATATATATTAAATAATAAACTCATATATCTTTTTAATGTTTTCTTTTTATGCTCGATAAAGTTTGTAAGGAGCTTAATATTTTTCTCTGTTTAATTATTTTAATGACGATACATTTCATATCTTAAATCTTGTTTTATTAATACGATAAGAGAGATGTTTTATAGCTCTAAGTTGTGTTATATAGGAAAACAAAATGATATTTTAAATTCATTTTTTCTCAAAACTTAAATCATTAACGATTTATATCTTTGATGTTGTAAAAGATGAAAAGAATTTATCATTTTAGTAAATTATTTTATTTGAGAAATAACTTAAAATAAATTGATAAAAGCTATATTTTTTATTCACGTTATAAAGCTGAGAGATGATATTTGTACAGAAGTGCAATAATAGATGTATAATATATAAGCATAAATTTATTATGGCTTTAGGCACGTGAGATGATTCATAGGGGGAAACCCTTTGTTCAGTAGTTTTATCTATAAAACTAACTCTGCTTGTGATGTACAAGTGGATAAATTTTATTGATTCAATATAAGAAAGGTTTGCGCTATTAGGATCTTTCATACAATATAGAAATAGAAAAAAGATAAATTATTATTATAAATTAATATGTTATTATATTTTAAGAAAGTTTATTATAAATAAAATATTTTCAGCAGTTATAGATTTTTGCTCTAAGAAAATGTGTTGTTTAATTAAGAAAAAAGCACTTCTTTAGTAGCGTATTTTTAAACTAAACTATTTAGTTAAACGCTATAGAAATAAAATTTTTATTACAAAGCGTATCACCATTGTTTTATAAACAAGGGCAGAAATTTTAGACAATCAGTGGTTTTAATTCATCAAATGTTTCAATAATACCGTAGATGATTTTGTTTTTGTGTATCACACGAGGCACATAAGGAAAACTGTAAAACTTATCTGATATTTTGGAGCTTAATGCATTGCAACACTTGTTGCTAATGTTCTATAAGCTTAACATGAAGAGTAATAAATGTAAAAATTTTAATTAGTAAGTTTTTTAGAGTAGTATCAGAGTTTATTTTAATTAACATTGCAATATTGATTCGTTTGTGTAATCTTATTTTAAATGCACAGAGGTGTTTTATGGATAGATTGCATCAAATACCAATGTGATGAAGAGGGGAAATGATATGAGTGTATAAAAATTAGAATGGCTCGTCGTATTTTTTCTCTAAATTTGACTTTTTTTTTTATATTGAATTAAAAATAGTAAAATTAATTGTTATTTCATTATAATTTAATAAATTAAGTTGGAATTATATTTAATATTTTTTTGAAGTTACTTAAGAGCGCGTTGAAAGGATTAACTTAATCATGTCGCATAAAAATGTTTATTCTGCTGTTTCAGTATTAGTTGGAGCCGCTGCCCTTTTTCTTATAGCTGGTATTTCTGCAAATGCGCAAACTTTATCACAAGGTTGGTACAAAGTTTGCAGTAAGCAGCATGATGTTGATATTTGTAATACAATGAATACTGTATTATCGAATACGGGACAACCTTTAACGGCTTTTAATCTTGTTGAAATAAAAGGGAAGCAAAATGAGAAACGTATAGGTATTCAAGTACCTACAGGTCGTTTTTTGCCAGAAGGTGTTCACATTAAAATTGGTGAAGAGTTCTCTAAAAAAATTCCTTATATTATTTGTAATGGACCAAGTTGTATTGCTAATGATGTCTTAGATGATAAGCTTATAGCAGCTATGAAAAGTGGTACAAAAATGGTTGTAACCACAGTTAATTTCCGTGGTTCAGCTAATCCTATTGAATTTTCTCTTAATGGGTTTACAGCAGCCTATACCGGTCCTGGTATGGAAGAAAAAGATTTCCAACAAGAACAAATAAAGCTGCAGCAAGCCATTCAATCAAAGCAAAAAGAAATTGAAGAGCGCATGCGGGCTGAGCAAGAAAAAGCAAAACAAAAGTAATAAACCCACACCATAGAAGTTGGTCAAAACGTCTTCTATAATTGTTTATTTGAACCGCCACAATTTTCTGTGGCGGTTTTTTTAATCCTTAATTTTTCGAAAGAATTCTGCGTTTCCACCAACCAATACGTTCAGTTTTGGAAGAATCATTAGGCGTTGATGAAATAACAACGGGTTGATTAATTGTTTCTTCAATTTGGGAAGGAGAGGTTTCGATAACTTTCTCCATCTCGATTACAGTTTCTTGCTCTAATATTTTTTGTATTTGCGTTGTCTCTTTAGAAGATGATTTTTTACGTGTTCCACGTGTTGATTTTTTACTCTTTTCAAGAGCTTTATCTTCTACCTCATGAATAGATTTGTCTGCTTTTTTTGTTTTAGTTTTACGCATCGAACTGGTTGTAGATTTTTCTTCAAGAGATTTTTGTTCTGCAATATTTTTATCATTTTCTAAAGAAAGTTTATTTTCTACTACTTTTGAAGAACGTGTTTTACGTTTTTTAGGTTTAATATTTGTATCATTTTTTTCAGATTCACTCTGTTGTTGTATATCTAGAGCTTGTATATTATTCTTTGTTTCTTCAAGTTCAAAAGATTTAGCAGGTGAAACACGACGCTTGCGATGCGCTGCTTTAATTTCTGCTAAAGCTTGCTTAGCAAAATCTCCCACTGGTTCTGCATAAGGAACGCGAATCTGATGAAAACTATTATCTTGATTGCGTCGACCACCACGACGTCCTCGACGACGTCCTCGACGATAAGAATCATCATTCAAGGTATCTTCTTTTTTATGAACGTTGGAGAGAGAATGATCAGTAATTTCACCGTGACGATTTTTACGCCGACGCTTTTGGTTTGTTTCAATGGGAGAAGGATTTTCAATAGATTCACTTTTTATGAAAACAGAATCTTCAATTTCTTGCTTATTGTCATCTTCCAATGAAGATTGAGAAATTCTCTCTGCTATTGAGCCTTTAGAAATAACAAGATGTTGTGTTCCAATACTATCATCTGCTTCAATACTAATATTAAGTTTAAAGCGAGCTTCTAAATTAACAAGAATATTGCGTTTATGATTTAATACATAAAGCGCTGTTGCTACGGGGGTGCGCACGATAATATTATGTTGCGAATTATGAAGAAGATATTCTTCAATTGAGCGCATGACATGTAACGCAATTGATGATTCAGAACGTATATTTCCTGTTCCTGCGCAATGTGGGCAGGGCTGTGTCGTACTTTCTAAAACCGATATGCGAATACGTTGACGACTCATTTCTAAAAGGCCGAAGTGTGAAATATGACCTACTTGAATACGAGCACGATCATTTTTTAAACAATCTTTTAATTTTTTTTCGACCAGCTTCACATTGCGTTCTTCAAGCATATCAATAAAATCAATCACAATTAAACCAGCAAGGTCACGCAAGCGTAATTGACGCGCTACTTCTTCAGCAGCTTCAAGGTTGGTTTGTAAGGCTGTCTTTTCGACAGAGAATTCTTTCGTAGAGCGGCCAGAATTTACGTCAATAGCAACAAGTGCTTCTGTTTGATTAATAACAAGATAACCACCAGATTTTAAAGAAACCTGTGGTTGCAACATTTTATCAAGTTGAATTTCAATATTATTTCTTGCGAAAATGGGCGTAGGATCACGGTAAGGTTGCACAACTTTTGCATGACTTGGCATGAGCATACGCATAAAGTCTTTCGCTTCACGATATCCTTGGTCTCCAGAGACAAGAATTTCACTAATGTTCTTATTATAAAGATCTCGTATAGAACGCTTGATGAGATTGCTTTCTTCATGGACAAGGCATGGCGCCGTTGACTCGAGTGTCAAAGTGCGAATAGTATCCCATAACCGCATAAGATATTCATAATCACGTTTAATTTCAGCTTTTGTTCTATTGGCACCAGCGGTTCGTAAGATAACGCCCATACCTTTTGGAACGGCTAATTCTTTTACGATTTCTTTAAGACGCTTACGGTCTTGTACGTTCGTAATTTTTCGTGAAATACCACCACCACGTGCTGTGTTGGGCATTAGAACAGAGTAACGACCAGCTAGAGATAGATATGTTGTAAGGGCAGCACCTTTATTACCACGCTCTTCTTTGATAACTTGTACCAACAAAATTTGACGTCGTTTAATGACTTCTTGAATTTTATACTGGCGCCCTTGTTTTCTTTGATAAATCGGGAGCTCTTCACGGATGTCCTCAGCACCGACCATTTCAATCTCATCATAAGAGATATTGGCATTTAATGCTTCTTCTGTATTATCAATTATTATCGCTTCAGATGTGATATCATTTTCAATATCGGCTGCTATAACATTGTTTTTTTCACTTTTTTTTGTTCTTCTGGAGCGTTTTTTATTTTTAGTTGCTTCTTCCGTAAAGGTATCTACAGAATTTTCTCCTACAGCTTCTTTTTCTTCTTCTTCAAGAAGAGCAAGGCGATCAGCAATGGGAATTTGATAATAATCAGGATGAATTTCAGAAAATGTTAAAAAACCATGTCGGTTTCCACCATATTCAACAAAAGCCGCTTGGAGAGACGGTTCTACACGCGTAATACGTGCGAGATAAATATTCCCCTTGAGCTGTTTTCTATGTTCTGATTCAAAATCAAGTTCTTCAATTTTGTTGCCGTGAACAACAACAACACGTGTTTCCTCCGGATGGGAGGCATCTATAAGCATTTTGTTTGACATAAGTTAATATCCTGAAGGCGACATGCACAATTTTATTCAAACGAATGCCATAACTATTCGTAAACATAAAAGGCTGTCTGCCATAAAAGGGAGGTACCAGAAAAACAGGACGGAACACCACGTGCAAAGGCATGACTGCATTTACACCATTTCTCATCATTATTTCCATCTGTTTTTTATGACTCATATTTCTTAAAAGTCTCCGGTAAAATAATCTTTAAAACAGTTCGGATATCCGAACCAGCGAATCTTAAGTAATGCAATCCTAATGTTATAACATAGAAATTTTTCATCCATAAAAAAGTCTCAACGCATAATAGACAAAAAACCTCTAAAGACAACTTAATATGAGTTACAGATAATTTAGATGACTATTATCAGTTAGGAAGCATAAATATTCTTTTATGTTGATATCATGCGTTTGGCAAGTAACAATGTAAATCATGTATAATTATAATATCTTTATGACCTTAATTTCGTTTTGAGGTGTTTATTTAGCTTTTATTGAAAAATAGATAATAAATTGGTGTATCGTTTTATGTAACCAAGATAAATTATTACAAAGGTAATGTAGAGTATTTTGCTTATGATAAGAGTTTTTTTTACCAAAAAGCTGAAAACAGCTTATGGGGATGTTATTGTGTTCGTCACATACTTTTTATTATCTTTTTTGCTACTCCAAACCAGTCTTCAAGCCGCAGATCCTCTGAGACTTATTAATTTTCGAACCATTGGTGATAGTGTTCATACGCGTATTATTGCGGTTTTTAATTCAAAACCAAATGTTCGTTTACAGATTTTGGACAGGCCAGCACGTTTGGTTATCAATTTACCTACAATTGACTTTTCGATGCAAAATACGCCTTTAAAGAAAAGGAATACATTATCCGTTATGCTTTCAGATGTGCGTTATGCTTTCTCTGACATACAGACTTCACGCATTGTTTTGACAAGTAAAACGGCTTTTGTAGTTGAAAAAAATGTCGTAAAAAAATTAAATAATGGTTTATGGCAGTTGCTGATTGATATTCGTAAAAGTACACAAGAAAAATTTGATGAGATATTAAAAAAACAGCAAAGGATCAATTTTGATACAAAAACACAGTTAATGCCAGCATATAATTTCCGTGTTGTTCTTGATCCTGGTCATGGTGGTATTGATGGTGGTGCGCGGGGGGTTACTGGAATTTTAGAAAAAGATGTGACTTTAGACTTTGCGCGTGCATTGCGAGACGAATTACAAAAGGATTCTCATATTACCGTTGCTTTAACACGAGATTCCAATATTTTTTTAAGACTAAGTGAAAGAGTTAAAAAAGCGCAAGAGTTTGATGCTGATCTTTTTATATCTATTCACGCGGATACGATTGATCTACATTCTCTTCGCGGTGCCACAGTGTATACCATATCAGATAAAGCCTCTGATGCCATTGCAAAATCTTTAGCTGAAAATGAAAATAAAGTTGATTTGCTTGATGGTTTGCCTGCAGATGAAACGCTCGAAGTTACAGATATTTTGATGGATCTTACACGACGTGAGACACATACATTTTCGGTTAATTTTGCAAATAGTGTTATTTCAAGTTTATCAAAGAATCATATTAACTTGATTAATAAACCACATCGGTATGCTAATTTTCAAGTTTTAAGAGCTTCAGATATACCCTCAGTCTTGATAGAGATAGGTTATTTATCCAATAAAGAGGATGAAAAGTTATTAAAGGATCCTCATTGGAGAAAACAAATGGCAGCCTCTATTGCTCATTCTATTCGTCAATTTGCTGATTATAGGCAGAAAATGGTACAGCCTCTTTAAATTTATGAGAAAATAGAGTATCAATATGGGCTTCTAGTGTACTCTGGTATAAATAAAAGATGGAAAACAATTTCTCTTGATCTCAATCTTGTGGTGATATCCGCGTGGTGTGTTTGAAGTAACGTATTTTTTTCTTTAATTAATTCTTAAGAAAGCGATAGCTGTTTTTATGATGATTTTTTTAAGATATCTTCTTCGTTTTTTTATTGTTATTGGACTTTATGGTGCAATAACGTGGGGTGTTATGACCAGTGGTCAAGCAAATGCACTCCCTGATTATGAAGTTCTTTCACTTTATGAGCCGCCGGTAATGACCCGTGTCCATGCTTCTGATGGCCGTCTTATGGCAGAGTTTGCAACAAAACATCGCCTCTATTTACCGATTCAATCAATACCAAAGCTTGTTATAAATGCTTTCATTTCGGCTGAAGACAAAAACTTTTATCATCATTTTGGTTTAGATCCTGAAGGACTTTCTCGAGCTTTGATCAATAATATTCGTAATATTGGTTCTGGAAGACGTCCAGAGGGTGCATCAACTATAACGCAACAAGTCGCTAAAAACTTCCTTTTAAGTTCAGAAACAACGTTAGAACGTAAATTTAAGGAAGCTATTTTAGCAATGCGTATTGAGAAAACTTATTCAAAAGATCATATTCTCGAGCTTTATCTCAATGAAATTTATCTGGGTCGTGGCACTTATGGTATAGCAGCTGCTTCTTTGACCTATTTCAATAAATCCGTCAATGATCTGACGCTAGAACAATGTGCTTATTTGGCTGCTCTTCCAAAAGGGCCAGCAAATTATGATCCATTTAAGAATACACAACGTGCTATTGATCGGCGTAATTGGGTTATAGACCGGATGATTGCAAATGGATATGTAACGCGTGAACAAGGTGAAAAAGCGAAAGCTAAACCTTTAGGAGCGACAATGCGTGGGAGTGATAGCTATGTTTTTGCAGCTGATTATTTTACTGAAGAAGTGCGGCGTCGTTTAATACATCGCTATGGGGCTAAAACACTTTATGAAGGTGGGCTTTCCATTCGTACAACGCTTGATCCGCATTTACAACTTATTGCGCGACGTGCTTTACACGATGGATTAATTAGATTTGATCATGCGCAAGGATGGCGTGGAGCTTATGCGCATATTG
Organism: Bartonella sp. AD24XZML; assembly: GCF_042196485.1. Lineage (NCBI taxonomy): Bacteria > Pseudomonadati > Pseudomonadota > Alphaproteobacteria > Hyphomicrobiales > Bartonellaceae > Bartonella > Bartonella sp. AD24XZML. Next base: position 37,737 of record NZ_JBHIQH010000104.1, read on the forward strand.
ATGAGAAAGGTGATTGGGGGACAGAACTTGCAGATATCACAGGGCTAAGTGATGTTCCTGAATGGCGTTTAGCTGTTGTTCTTTCTACTAATCCCAACAAAGTAGAGATTGGTTTACAGCCACAGCGCGAAGCTTCAGGTATATTATCAAAAAAACGGGAAATTGCTGTTTTATCTGAAGCTGATTCAAAATGGGCACTCCATGTTGTAAAAGAAAATGGTTATCGAAAAACTGTTCAGAGCTTATCTCATGTTCTGCAAGTTGGGGATGTTATTTTTGTTGAAAAACTATCCAATACAAACAACACTTATCGTTTACAACAAATTCCAAAGGTTGAAGGTGCAATTGTTGCTATGGAACCTCATACAGGGCGCGTTCTTGCTATGGTGGGAGGATTTTCTTTTGCCGCATCTGAATTCAATCGTGCAACCCAAGCTTATCGCCAACCGGGGTCTGCTTTTAAGCCTTTTGTTTATGCAGCAGCTCTTGATAACGGATATACACCAGCATCCGTTGTTTTAGATGGCCCCATTGAAGTTCGTCAATATAATGGTGAAGTTTGGCAACCCAAAAATTATGGAGGTACCTTTGCAGGACCTTCAACGTTGCGTTATGGTATTGAGCGTTCTCGTAATCTTATGACAATACGGCTTGCCAATGATATGGGAATGCCTCTTGTCGCTGAATATGCAGAACGCTTTGGGATCGTAGATAAATTGCAGCCTTATCTTCCCATGGCTTTAGGGGCTGGCGAAACAACAGTATTACGAATGGTTACAGCTTATTCCGTTATTGCCAATGGCGGACGCTCTATTAAACCTTCTCTGATAGACAGAATTCAAGATCGTTATGGGAAGACAATTTATCGTCATGATGATCGTATTTGCGAAAATTGCAATACGAATTCATGGAATAATCAAAGTGAACCCACATTGATTGATGAGCGAGATCAAGTTCTTGACCCTATGACGGCTTATCAAATTACCTCGATGATGGAAGGGGTTGTTCAGCGTGGTACTGCGGCACGTTTACGTTATCTTAATCGACATATTGCCGCTAAAACAGGAACAACCAATGACTCTAAGGATGTCTGGTTTATGGGATTTACTCCTGACATTGTCGTTGGTATTTTTGTCGGTTATGATCAACCAGCTCCGTTAGGATATAATGGAACAGGAAGTTCATTAGCTGCACCTATTTTTGGTGATTTTATGGCAGATGCTCTTAAAGGGAAGCCAGATGTTCCCTTTAAGATGCCAAAGGGTATGATTTTAATGCCAATTAATCGAAAAACAGGAATGCTTGCCGAAAGAGGAGATCAAGATGTCATTATAGAAGCATTTAAACCAGGGACTGGTCCTGCTGATATATATCAAGTTATTGGGAGTACAAATTCTTTTCAAGAAGGTGTTCCTGCAGTAACGACTTCTCCACAAGTCAACAAAGCACTTGAAAGTGGGACAGGTGGGCTGTATTAATCGACAAAATCTCCTTTTGCCATGAGTCATGGTTTTTATCTCTTTTTTACAATGTCGGTTCTGTAAATAGAGTGATAGAATTGTACCATTTTCTGATAGCAGCTATTAAATTTGTATAAAATGCTAAGAGACACAACCAAAAGAGTTTTTTAAAATACGGTGTTAAATTATGCGAGCAGAAATAGAAACATTAGTTGATGAAATCCAGAAAGCAATACAATTGCTAAGGGGGCATCTTTGACTGGGATCAATCACTAAAGCGTCTTGAATATCTTAATCAAAAAGCGGAAGATCCATCATTATGGGATGATGCACAACGAGCACAGGATATGATGCGTGAGCGTCAACGTCTCGATGATTCAATCAATGGTCTTTTATCATTTACAAAAACACTTGAAGAATGCATTGAGCTTATTGCGATGGGCGAAGAAGAAAGTGATATTGAAATTATCGCTGATGCAGAAAGATCAATACGTAATCTTAAAAATGAGATAGATAAAAGGCAAATTGACGTACTTTTTTCAGGAGAGGCAGATCCGAATGATACCTATTTAGAAGTTCATGCTGGAGCAGGGGGAACAGAAAGCCAAGATTGGGCTTCTATGCTCTTACGTATGTATATGCGATGGGCTGAACAGCATGAAATGAAGGTTGAAATTTTAGAAATTCATGATGGAGAAGAAGCAGGAATAAAGTCAGCGACTATTCTTGTAAAAGGGCATAATGCTTATGGAATGTTAAAAACAGAATCAGGCGTTCATCGCTTAGTGCGGATTTCTCCATTTGATTCGAATGCAAAGCGCCATACTTCTTTTGCGAGCATTTGGGTTTATCCAGTTATTGATGACAATATTGAAGTTGATGTTTCAGAGGCAGATGTGCGTATTGATACATATCGTGCATCTGGAGCAGGAGGACAACATGTTAACACGACAGATTCTGCTGTTCGCATCACACATATAAAAACGGGTATTGTTGTTCAATGTCAAACAGAACGTTCTCAACATAAAAATCGCGCTACGGCTTGGTCGATGTTGCGTGCACGGCTTTATGAAGAAGAGCTTAAAAAAAGAGAAGAAGAAACCAATGCTGCTGAATCTTCTAAAACAGAAATCGGATGGGGACATCAAATTAGATCTTATGTTCTTCAACCCTATCAGCTTGTCAAAGATTTGCGTACAGGAATTGAAAATACGGATCCACAATCCGTACTTAATGGTAATTTAGATGCATTTATAGAGGCAGCACTCGCACGGCGCATTTATGGACAAGACAAAAAAATTGAGGATATTCGTTAATTATATATCCTTCCTTCAAGCCATATAGATTTTTTCTTAAGCTGTTCGTTTTATTGATGCTGTGATGTTATATAGCCTTTGATACTTTAAAGGTTTAAAGGAGGATTTTCTTGTTTCTTTCTTCAATTTTTTCTCACACGCTAATTCTGCTTATGATATTGCAAGTGATAGGAAGAATCTGAAATAAGAAAAATTTGCGATATTCAGGGGACTAATATAAATGTAAAACAATTCATTATCCTTATAAATCAATATATTGTAAAAATTGAATCCATTGAAAAACTAAAATCAATTAGGGGAAATAACTTTTGCTTTTGAAGGTAAATCAAACACTCAATTTACAAGTTACCATTATGATATAAAAGTGTTGCAGTAGCTAAAACATTTTCAGCATGCCCAGATACGCTTACTTTGCGCCATTCTTCTACTATTATTCCATTTGCATCAATTAAAAAAGTGCTCCGTTCAACTCCCATATATTTGCGTCCATACATGCTTTTCTCAACCCAAACACCATAAGCTTCGAGGGTCGTTTTTTCTTCATCAGAAACCAAGATGACATCAAGTTCATGTTTTATTTTAAATTTATCATGTTTTTTTACATTATCTGGAGAGATTCCAATAACAGCAACACCGATTTCATCAAATTTCATCTTTAATTTTGTGAAATCAAGTGCTTCACTTGTGCAACCACTGGTGTCATCTTTTGGATAAAAATATAAAACAACAGGCTTTCCTTTAAAGTCAGAAAGACACACTGTCTCTCCTCCATCGCGCGGCAAAGTAAAATCAGGAGCAAGAGCACCTTTCATTGGTCTTGTCATTGTTTTCATCTTTCTTTTTTGTGTAACAGGTATAAGATATCAGAGTACACAGAAGAAAAGAACTATTCAACTCTCTAGAAATATTATTGTTTTGAAGAGACCTTTATTTTCCTAACAAAACTCGCCCTATCACAACGATTGAATTGAAAGAACAAGCTCGACGTGAACAACATAAACAAAACAGCAAAAGATTATACTGGTTTCATCACAACATGTTTTTTCTTACCAAAAGAAAGTTTAATGGTTCCTTCTGCACTGACATCCCCTTCAATAATAAGATGTGTTTCATCCTCAATAATTTGATCATTTACACGGACACCTCCACCTTGAACGTGTCGGCGTGCCTCACTATTAGATCTAGCGAGTCCTGCTTGTACTAAAAGAGTGAGCAATCCAACACCTTTTTTTAATTCTGAGGCATTAATTTCAACAGTTGGAAGATTTTCTCCCAGAGTTTTTTCTTCAAACGTCTTGCGAGCCGTTTCTGCTGCTGCATCAGCAAGAACACGTCCATGCAACATTGCTGTAATTTCTGTTGCAAGAATTTTTTTTGCTTCGTTAATTTCAGTTCCTTGTAATAGAGAAAGTTTAAGAATCTCATCCATCGGCAATGGAGTATAGAGCTTTAGAAATCGTGTTACATCAGCATCTTCTGTATTGCGCCAATATTGCCAAAATTGATAAGGTGAAAGCTTATCCGCATTCAGCCATACAGCCCCATTCAATGATTTACCCATTTTGGCACCGGAAGAGGTTGTCAGTAATGGTGATGTTAACGCATATAATTGCGGTGTTCCTAAACGATGTCCTAATTCGATTCCGTTAATAATGTTGCCCCACTGATCAGAGCCCCCCATTTGCATACGCAACCCATAACGTTTATAAAGTTCAACAAAGTCATAAGCTTGCAGAATCATATAATTAAACTCTAAGAATGACAAAGAGTGCTCACGCTCAAGTCTGAGTCTGACAGAATCAAATGACAACATACGGTTGACAGAAAAATGCTTTCCTACATCACGCAAAAATTCTAAGTAGTTTAAATTGCATAACCATTCAGCATTATTCACAATACAAGCATCGGTTTCTCGGACACCGAATGTCAAATAGTTAGCAAATACCTTTTTAATACCATCAATATTTGCAGCAATATCATCTTGTGTCAGAAGGCGTCGCGCTTCGTCTTTGAAGGAAGGATCACCAATCAATCCGGTCCCTCCGCCCATTAAAGCAATGGGGCGATGACCCGTTTTTTGTAACCAATAAAGCATCATAATCTGAAGAAGACTTCCAGCATGTAAACTCGATGCTGTTGGGTCAAATCCAGTATAAGCGCTTACAGTTTCTTTGGAAAAAAGATCATCTAAGCCTTTTTCATCTGAAATTTGGTGGATAAAACCACGTTCGCTCATAATGTGTAAAAAATCAGATTTAAAGGCAAACACAGATTTAATTTCCTAATTTAAGAGTGCATTATTTTATATAATAGGCGATTATATAATGAATTATTAATGTGTTATCTATCATAACTGACGCACACCTCACAAGAGAAAGAGACATATTGGTAGTATAAAGATAATAATACAGATATTATTTCCTTTTTACGCTAAAAAAGAAACTTCTTAGTAATAGAAAAAAGGTGTTCTGTTATTCTCATTTCTATCCTGAATAAAATTTAGAAAAGTTTTAAATGCAGACTAAAAAAATTACTTTGTTATGATCAGAGACGATTTTTGCTAATTTTTTATAAATCTATCGTATTTTCCTAAGTTAGTGAAAGTATTTCAGGAGGAGGAGCGAGAAGTTCATTGGAGATATGGTTATCCAAATAGTGGGCACATCGTTCAATAAGTTTTTCATGACATCCACTGAAAAAGTGATTAGCCTCTTCCAATATTTCTTGTGTAATAATGATACCTTTTTGTGTTTTTAATTTATCGACAAGTATTTGAACATCTTTTGGAGGGGCAACTTTATCGATACCGCCATGAATGATAAGTCCAGAAGAGGGACAAGGTGCAAGAAATGAAAAGTCATAAACATTAGGCTGAGGGGCAACTGAGATAAATCCCTCAATTTCCGGTCGGCGCATTAAAAGCTGCATACCAATCCATGCTCCAAATGAGTATCCTGCTACCCAACAATTTTTAGAGTCTGGATGTTGTGTTTGCACCCAATCGAGAGCAGCAGCAGCATCTGAAAGTTCTCCTATTCCATAATCAAATTCACCCTGACTACGACCAATACCACGAAAGTTAAAACGTAAAGTTGTAAAGCCACGTTGTTGGAACATATAAAAGAGGTCATAGACAATTTTATGATTCATAGTTCCACCAAATTGGGGATGAGGATGCAAAATGATCGCAATGGGTGCATTTTTTTGTTGTGAAGGTTGATAACGCCCTTCGAGCCGACCCGCGGGACCGTTAAAAATAATTTCTGGCATAAAATGCTCCTTAATGCAATAAAATGCTCTCTTTGACCCTGGTCGACTTTTACCATAGAATCTCTTAAATAATTACTAGATATTCTTTTTTTAGTGCACTTTTCAAGAAAAATGCGCTATTTTTTCAATCAATTTATAAGATTAATGATTGCGATGTAAAATGGTTATAAAACGCCGATATTTTGATCATAACGCAACAACACCGCTCAAAAAAGTGGCACGGATAGCGTTACTGGAATCTTTAGAGATATTTGGTAATCCATCATCGGTTCATAAGGAAGGGCGTGCCGCTAAAACTTTGTTGCAAAAGTCCCGTCGGCAAATCGCTGAAAATCTTAAAACAGATCCAGATCACGTGGTATTTACCTCTGGTGCGAGTGAAGCCGCAATGACTTTGTTAACACCTTTTTACAATATGGGGAAAGCAAAAGTTAAATTTTCTCATCTTTACCTTGGAGCGACTGAACATCCCTCTGTTGCAGAGGGAGGACGTTTTTCTAAAGAATTGATAAGCGTCATTGATGTTGATCAAGATGGGCTCATACAACAAGATAAATTAACATCACTCTTAACGGTTCACGATAAAACAAAAGGTTTACCTCTTGTTGCTATTCAAGCTGCAAATAGTGAAACGGGTGTTATTCAACCGTTAACAGAAATCGCCGCTATTGTTCGGGATTTAGGAGGCACTCTTATAGTTGATTTGACACAATATGTAGATAAAAATTTTGTGGATATTCATCAGTTAGGAGGAGACTTTTTTATACTGTCTGCACATAAAGTTGGCGGTCCTAAAGGAATCGGTGCTTTTGTTTCATGTGGTAATCTTCTCATGCCACACCCTCTTATTATTGGAGGAGGACAAGAAAAAGGTCTCCGTGGAGGAACAGAAGCATTGCCCCTTATTGCTGCTTTTGGGGCAGCAATGACTGATTGCTTCACACAGGAGGAAATAAAACAGTTAATATATTTACGCAATAAATTAGAAGCTGGACTACAAAAAATAAGTAAAAATGTTGAGATTTTTGGCAAAAGAGTTCAACGTTTGCCAAATACAACTTACTTTACCGTGAAAAATATAAAAGCTGAAACGATGCAAATTGCTTTTGATTTAGAAGGGTTTTCTTTATCATCCGGCTCTGCCTGTTCTTCGGGAAAAGTAAAACAAAGCAAAGTGTTGGAGGCAATGGGGTATCATGTTCCAAATGGTGCCATTCGCATTTCGCTAGGGCGTGGCACAACTTCTGAAGATATTGATGATTTTCTGTCGTTTTTTTCTCAAATTATAAGCAGGAAAAAAGGGGAAGATTTATCATCAGAAAGTTATAAAAATTAGAATTATTTTAAAAATAAAATAAGTTTGATTGAAATTTTTGCGCTTTACCTATAGCCTAGGAGATAACTTGCTTACTTTAATCTTGTAAAAAACAAGACTTTAGTTACCGGTTTTTGACGCCAAAAAATGGAGAAAATTTATGCCGGCAGTACAAGAAACGATACGTCAAGTACGTGAAATAGATGTTGACCAATATAAATATGGTTTTGAAACCAATATTGAAACCGATAAAGCTCCAAAAGGCTTAAATGAGGATATTATCAAATTTATTTCCGCTAAAAAAAATGATCCTGAATGGATGCTAACATGGCGCTTAAAAGCTTACCGCCGTTGGCTGACAATGCAAGAGCCTCATTGGGCGCGTCTTGAATATCCTAAAATTGATTTTCAGGAGCTTTATTATTATGCTGCTCCAAAAAATCATACAGGACCAAAATCTTTGGATGAAGTGGATCCTGAGTTATTAGCAACGTACGAAAAACTTGGCATTCCTCTTAAAGAACAAGAGATTTTGGCAGGAGTAAGAAAACAGTCTGATCCCTCCACTTTTGATGACAGTATGTCTGTATCGGGGCAGGTGGCTGTTGATGCAGTCTTTGATTCTGTTTCTGTTGTAACAACATTCAAAAAAGAGCTGGCACGTGCTGGTGTGATTTTTTGTTCTATTTCAGAGGCGATTATTGAACATTCTGAGCTTATTAAAGAATATTTAGGAACAGTTGTACCTATAAGTGATAATTATTATGCGGCCTTAAATGCAGCTGTCTTTACAGATGGTTCATTTGTTTATATTCCCAAAGGGGTTCGTTGTCCTATGGAGCTTTCAACTTATTTTAGGATTAATGAACGCAACACTGGCCAATTTGAACGAACATTGATTATCGCCGCTGAAGATTCCTATGTTTCTTATCTTGAAGGGTGTACAGCACCCCAACGTGATGAAAACCAACTTCATGCTGCTGTTGTTGAGCTTATTGCCCTTGAAAATGCAGAGATTAAATATTCTACAGTACAAAACTGGTATCCTGGCGATAAAGATGGAAAGGGCGGTATTTATAATTTTGTGACGAAGCGTGGAGATTGTCGAGGTGATAGCTCTAAAATTTCATGGACACAAGTTGAGACCGGTTCTGCGATTACTTGGAAATATCCATCCTGCTTACTCCGTGGTAATAATGCGCGTGGAGAATTTTATTCTATTGCTGTTGCAAACGGTTATCAACAGATTGATTCTGGTACAAAAATGATTCATTTGGGAAAGAATACATCCAGTCGCATTATTTCCAAAGGTATTTCTGCAGGTTTTTCAAATAACACTTATCGGGGACAAGTCACAGCTCATCGAAAAGCACAAAATGCGCGTAACTTTACGCAATGTGATAGTTTGTTAATCGGAAATGATTGTGGTGCGCATACAGTTCCTTATATTGAAGCAAAAAATGCAACAGCTCAGTTTGAACATGAAGCCACAACATCAAAAATTTCTGATGACCAACTTTTTTATGTTATGCAAAGAGGAATTCCTGAAGAAGAAGCTATCGCATTAATTGTAAATGGTTTTGTAAAAGAGGTCATTCAAAAACTTCCCATGGAATTTGCTGTCGAAGCACAAAAGCTTATTAGTATTAGCCTTGAAGGTAGTGTTGGATAATTTTATTTAATTAGATAAATAGAAGACTTTATGTAAAAAGGCTGTAACGGTAGCACATAATGCTAAAAATAACCTCTATGGTAATTACAAAAGTAGATGGATGCTAAGGTAAAATAATACGCATTGATATCTGAAAAACAGCCAAAACAGGATTAAATTATGTTAGAGATCAAAAATTTGCACGCCCGTATTGCTGAAACCGATACAGAAATTATTCGTGGTTTAAACTTGACAGTTCAAGATGGAGAAGTTGCCGCTATCATGGGACAAAATGGAGCCGGAAAATCAACTTTATCTTATTTGCTTGCTGGTCGTGATGATTATGAAATAACAGAAGGAGATATTCTCTATAATGGACAATCACTTTTAGAAATGGATCCAGCAGAACGTGCTGCATATGGTGTTTTTCTTGCATTTCAATATCCAATGGAAATACCAGGGGTAGCAACAATGGAATTTTTAAAAGTTGCGATGAATTCTCAACGCAAAGCGCGAGGTGACGAAGAACTTAAAATTCCTGAATTTATAAAATGTGTTAAAGAAGTTTCAGCCAAACTTGAAATAGATATGGATATGCTAAAGCGTCCATTAAATGTAGGTTTTTCAGGTGGAGAAAAAAAACGCGCTGAAATTTTACAAATGGCACTTCTTGAACCTACACTTTGCATTTTAGATGAAACAGATTCTGGTTTAGATATTGATGCACTAAAAATTGTTGCAGATGGTGTTAATAAACTTCGGGATTCAAAACGTTCATTTTTGGTGATTACCCATTATCAACGGCTGCTTAATTATATTATTCCTGATACGGTACATGTTCTTTATAAAGGACAAATTATCAAAAGCGGTGATAAATCCTTAGCGCTTTATTTAGAGCAAAATGGGTATGCTGATCTTATTAGAGAAGCGGTTTGAGGTTATTAAATATGAATGCACAGCAAAACTTGTTAACGGTTGAAGAAAATATACTCAGTAATTTTAATCAGTATGTAAACCACTTACCTGGTGATAAAGCTGTACAGGAAATCCGCAAGAAAACTATTGAGCAGTTTCAAACGACACGGCTTCCTTCCCGTAAAATAGAAAGTTGGCATTATACCAATCTGCGTACCTTACTGAAGTCTATTAGCAATTTTTCAAAAGTTCAAGACAATCAATTGGTTGATGCATTGCTTTCAGAAAGTGCTGTTTTCTCCATAAACAATGGGAAAACATCGATAGAGTCAAAGGTAGACAACATTGCAGTAAAACGCCTTTCAAACGCATTAGAAGATAATTCTGTACAGATAAATCAAAACATTTCTGATGAAGATTTTATTGGACAGTTAAATACAGCTTTTGTTACAGATGGTTGGCTTTTTCACATCCCTGAAAATACAAAGTTAAATATCCCCATTGAATTACAAAATATACAAATGGGGGGACAATCTCATATTTTTTCGGATATAAAAGTTGATAAAAATAGTCAAGTTATGTTTATTGAACATCAGGTTGGCAATGATAAAGATACCTTTGTCAGTTCAATATTTTCATTAAATGTTGCTGCTGATAGTGATGTTACGTGGATTCTCATTCGCAATCGTGATTTTAATTCTACACAATTTGGTCGATTTTGTGCTGTTCTTGATCAAAGAGCGAAGTTATCGCTTTATGTCATTAATATAGGGAGTCAATTAAATCGCCAAGAAATCGATATTGAATTACAGGGAGAAGAATCTGATTTTCAATTACGCGTCATAAATTTATTATCAGGACAAACACATAGTGATCTTACAATGACTGTTCGTCACGTGGAAGAAAAATCAACATCAACCGAAATTATACGCAATGTGGTTACAGATAAGGCTGTTGGTGTTTTCCAAGGAATAATACGTGTTTCTCAAAAAGCGCAAAAAACAGATGCACGCATGGCTTGTAATAGCCTTATTCTTTCAGATGATGCAGAATTTAATGCAAAGCCTGAACTGGAGATTTTTGCTGATGATGTTGCATGTGGTCATGGTGCAACAGTTGCTAATATTAATCATGATTATCTTTTTTATCTTATGACACGTGGTATCCCTTTTAAAACGGCTCGTGCGCTTTTGATTAAAGGATTTATCTCTGAGCTCATTGATGACATCAAGCAAGATAATATTCAAATCGTTTTGGAGAATATCATTAGTAAGTGGCTTGAAAAAAATGTTTAAGGTAGAAAAAATGGAAAATAACGTACAAACATTTACTTATAATGTCGAAGAAATTCGGCGTGATTTTCCTATTTTGCACCATCAAGTTTATGGAAAGCGATTAGCATATCTTGATAGTAGTGCTTCTGCCCAAAAACCAATGTCAGTACTCAATGCAATGAATAATTATTATCACTATAGTTATGCTAATGTGCATAGGGGAATGTATTTTTTAGCCAATATAGCAACACAATCCTATGAAAATTCTCGTGAAACCGTTCGTGTTTTTCTAAATGCTCAAAAAGCTGAAGAAATTGTTTTTACGAAAAATGCAACAGAAGCTATTAATACTGTTGCTTATGGTTGGGCGATGCCAAAACTCAAAGAAGGTGATGAGATTGTTCTAACGATCATAGAACATCATTCAAATATTATTCCTTGGCATTTTCTCCGTGAACAAAAAGGTGTTAAACTTATTTTTGTTCCTGTCGATGAAAATGGTGTTCTGCACATTGAAGATTTCCAAAAGGCTTTAAGCGAAAAAACGCGGCTTGTTGCTATAACGCATATGTCCAATATATTAGGAACTGTGCCTCCTGTTAAAGAGATTATTAAGCTAGCACATCAAAATTCTATTCCTGTTCTTGTTGATGGTTCTCAAGGAGCAGTACATTTAACCGTTGATGTACAAGATCTCGATTGTGATTGGTATGTCTTTACAGGTCATAAGCTTTATGGTCCCACTGGTATTGGTGTTTTGTATGGTAAAGAAGATAGATTAGAAGAAATGCGTCCTTTTCAAGGGGGAGGGGAAATGATCGAGGAGGTAACAACCGATAAGGTTTTTTATAATGCTCCTCCTTACCGTTTTGAAGCAGGCACTCCTCCTATCGTTGAAGCTATTGGATTAACTGCGGCTATTGATTATATACAAGAGAAAGGTCGTAGCACGATTCATGCCCATGAGAGGTCCCTTTTAGCTTATGCGCAGGAAAAACTTAAAATGGTTGAGTCATTGCGTATTTATGGTCATTCTCCCAATAAAGGAGCTATTATATCATTTACAATTGAAGGGATTCACGCCCATGATATTGCTATGTTTATTGATAGAAAAGGGGTTGCGATACGTGCGGGAACCCATTGTGCACAGCCTTTATTACAGCGCTTTGGTCTAACATCTATTTGCCGCGCATCGTTAGCCATGTATAACACTCAAGAGGATATAGATCAATTAGTAGAAGCATTGCAAGAAACAAGGACATTTTTTAATGGCTGAATCAATTGAAGAGCGTCATTCTACAGAATCCGTTGAAACTGTAAGCGAAAATAAAAAATCTTACATATCAGCAATTCCAGCAGACGAAATTGATCGTATGACAAATGACATTATTGCTGCTCTTAAAACAGTTTATGACCCAGAGATTCCTGCTGATATTTATGAGCTAGGATTGATTTATCGTATTGATATTGAAGATGATCGTTCAGTAAAAATTGAAATGACTCTTACAGCACCGGGATGTCCTGTTGCAGGTGAAATGCCGGGGTGGGTAGAAAATGCAGTCAGTGCAGTTGAAGGGGTTTCGTATGTTGAAGTCACTATGACTTTTGATCCACCATGGACACCTGATTGTATGTCAGAAGAAGCTCAAATTGCTGTCGGATGGTACTAAAAGTATTGTTAAGAGACTCTAATTTAGCCATTCATGAATAAGCTGTTTACTTTTCATAAGCGTTTAAATTTAAGGACGATCGCATGAGTTATAATAAACAAAAACTAGAACTCACTTGGATTGGAAAAGAAAAACGCCCAAAACTAGAGCCTCGTATTTTATTGGAAGATCTTGAAAAATCTTATCACGCTCCGCACCAAGTATCTACCCAAGATATTTTTGATAATAAACTCATTTTTGGTGATAATTTACTCGCACTCAAGGCACTTGAGCAAGAATATACGGGAAAGGTAAAATGTATCTATATCGATCCACCTTATAATACAGGCAATGCCTTTGAACATTATGAAGATGGTTTGGAGCATTCTCTATGGCTAAGCCTTATGAGAGACAGGCTAGAATTGTTACATCATTTACTGGCGGATGATGGTGCGCTTTTTATGCAGTTGGATGACAATGAAATACATTATGCTAAAATACTGTGTGATGAGTTATTTGGACGTAATAATTTTGTTGCTAATCTCATATGGCATAAAAAAAGAGGAAAGGATAATTCTTCTCGTTATTTTAGCACAACCCACGATCATATCTTAGTTTATGCAAAAGACTTTTCAAAATTTTATATTAATCGAATTGAATTAGATGATGTAACAAAAAAAGCATATGTAAATCCAGATAATGATTCAAGAGGTGCATATCGTATTCTTGGGTTGTGGGCTAGACAGCAAGGCGGATCTGAATATGAATACACCACCAAAACAGGGAAGTTTTTTTCTAAACGCCTTTGGCTTGTTAATCTAGAGAGTATGCAACAGTTAGATAAAGAGGATCGCCTTCTTATTAAAGGAAATAATTTATACCGTAAATTTTTTCTTTCAGAAAATAAAGGAAGTATTCCAGAAACTATTTGGATAGGTCTCTCCAATAATGCAAATGCTAAAGATGAATTAAAAAAAATATTTATTAATCATGAAGTAGAATTATTTAATACTCCGAAACCTGAACATCTTCTTCAAAGAATTATTAAGATATCTACAAATCCCGGTGATCTTGTACTGGATTCTTTTGCTGGTTCTGGCACAACCGGTGCTGTTGCCCATAAAATGGGAAGGAAGTGGATTATGATTGAACTTGGTGAGCATTGTCACACCCACATTATCCCTCGTTTAAAACAAGTCATTGATGGAACTGATCAAGGGGGAATTTCCAAAAGTGTCAATTGGCAAGGTGGCGGTGGATTCCGTTATTATCGCCTTGCACCTTCTCTGTTGCAAAAAGATCCATGGGGACAATGGATTATCAGTCGCGAATATAATGCTGCGATGCTTTCAGAAGCAATGTGCAAACATATGGGATTTACCTATGCACCTGATGAAAATCATTATTGGATGCAAGGGTATTCAACCGAAACAGATTATATTTATGTCACAACAAGCGCTATGACCCATGAACAACTCCGTATAATGAGTGAAGAGGTAGGCTCTCATCGCACGTTGCTGATTTGTGGTACAGCCTTTGATACAAAATCAGCATCCTTTGAAAATCTGACACTCACTAAAATCCCCCGTGCAATATTAGAAAAATGCGAATGGGGAAGGGACGATTACAGTTTAAATGTAGCCAATCTTGAACCAGTGATTGTGGTAAAAGAAAACAACAAAAATAAAGATATTGCGCAAGCAGAATTAGATCTATTTGAATAATATATAAAAAGCGGAGTTTTTCATGAACACTGTTGAAAAAAGGATTTCTGCTCGCTTATCGTTACGTGATCCTCAACGTGAATCTTTAAATATTTTGGTAAAAATCTTAGAAAATATAGAGCTTTCTAAAAATGCTGATTTGTTTGCAGAGTTAGAAGTGATAAAAAATCTTTATCCTTCTGTACAAGATTTTGAACGAAACTTTCCCTCTTTTTGTTTTGCCTTAGCAACGGGTGTTGGGAAAACGCGACTTATGGGGGCTTTTATCAGCTATCTTTATTTAACAGGTCGCAGTCGCCATTTTTTTGTTTTAGCGCCAAATTTGACTATTTATGAAAAGTTAAAACAGGATTTTAGTCCCCAAAGTCCGAAGTATGTTTTCAGTGGAATGAGTGAATTTATTGCCAATAGACCCGTTATTATTACAGGTGAAGATTATGAAAGTGGTAAAGGTATTCGCGTTGATGAACACCATTTTCAAGGACAAAAGCGTTTGTTTGAGAATAGAGATACGGCTTTTATCAATATTTTTAATATTTCTAAAATTAATACAACAGATAATAAAAAAGGCGCACTAAAATCTAGTATGCCGAGGATTAAACGCTTACAAGAGACAATTGGCGAAAGTTATTTTGATTATCTCGCAAATCTTCCTGATTTAGTTTTGTTAATGGATGAAGCACATCGTTATCGTGCTTCTGCTGGTGCAGCGGCAATTAATGAGTTAAAACCTGTTTTAGGAATAGAGCTTACAGCGACACCAAAAACAATAGGTGCAAAACCCGTAGATTTTAAAAATGTTGTCTATAGTTATTCACTTGCAGAGGCTATGAGAGATGGTTTTGTAAAAGAGCCTGCTGTTGCTACACGTAAAGATTTTCAACCTCAAAATTATACATCTGAACAATTAGAACATATCAAATTACAAGATGCAATTTATGCCCATAAAAACGTGAAAGCAGATTTAATTGCCTATGCCAAAGATTATAACAAAAAGTTTGTTAAGCCTTTTATTTTAGTTGTCGCTCAAGATACAGATCATGCACAGAAATTGCGTGATTTATTGGAATCAGATGATTTTTTTGCAGGAGCTTATAAGGGAAAAGTTATAGAGATTCATACAAAACAGTCGAATATAGAAGAAGATCAAAATATTCAAAAGCTGATTGCAATTGAAGATTCTCATGACCCAACAGAAATTGTTATTCACGTTAATAAATTAAAGGAGGGGTGGGATGTTACGAATCTCTATACTATTGTACCGTTGCGTGCATCGGCTTCAGAAATTTTAACAGAGCAAACAATTGGGCGTGGATTGCGTTTGCCTTATGGGTATAGAACAGGCGTGGAAGCTATTGATCGTTTAACAATTATTGCGCATGATCGTTTTCAAGATATTATTGATCGTGCGAACGATCCAAACTCAATTATAAAAAAGCATATTGAGATTGGAACAGGGGGTGATATATCCTCTGAAAAGACAGATATAGTGACAGTTCCAAGTCAAGTAGAAGCTTTATTGATGCAAACGATGGTAACACGTAATTCCGATATAAATGGAGCATCTTCTGATTTACAAGGTATCATATTACGTTATACAGATTCCCCTACATTAACGCCTGAAGAGCAAGATATTGCAGCGATCGCGTGGGATCTTATCAAAGAGAATGATAAATTGCCAAGTTCTCAAATGCTTTGTTCTGCACAGATACAAGAAAAAATTGCTATTAAAGTTATGAATATTAAGCCTTCATCACAAAAGTCTCTTGTATCAAAAGTGGTGACAATTCTGACAAAACAATTAACAGAACTGATAATAGATATTCCAAATATTATACTCATACCTTCGCGTGATGTTACTTATGATTTTTATGATTTTGATTTAAAAAATCTAGAAAGCTTAAATTTTCAACCTGTTAGTAAAGAACTTTTAATTCGAGAATTGCGTACCCATAAAAGCATTTTTCTCACATCTAAGAATGAATATGTCAAAGAGCCTTATCTTGAAAACTACATCATTCGTGGTTTGATTGATAATGACTTTGTCGATTATGATAATCATACGCTCTTATTACGAAAATTAGCTAGTCAGATAGTAGAACATTTCCGATCTTATTTACCCAATGATACAGCTGTTGAGAACGTATTAATTCACTATCAGCACAAGCTTACTAGTTTTATTGTTGCGCAATTAAGAGAACATCAATGGGAAACGCAAAAAGATTATGCGGTTAAAGTTACACGAGGTTTTACAACTTTACAACCTATCCATTATGTGTTGCCGCAAGGGACGTCTCCTCTTGATTTTCGTAATATTCCTGCCATTAAAAGCGATATTAAAAAACTTGTATTCAGCGGCTTTAGAAAATGCTGTTATCCTTTACAAAAGTTTGATTCAGTAGAAGGGGAATTACGATTTGCTCAAATATTAGAGGATGATGAACAAGTCTTGAAATGGATGAAACCTGCTCGAGGTTTTTTCAAGATAGAATATGATAAAGGATCAATCTATGAACCAGACTTTGTTGCAGAAACAAAGGATGCCAAATATCTTTGTGAGCCTAAAAAAGCCTCTGAAATGCAAAATCCTATTGTTTTAAAAAAGAGAGAAGCTGCAGTTCAATGGTGTTGTCATGCAACGCGCTATGCGGCGGCTTATGGCGGTAAAAAATGGTATTATGTTCTTATTCCCCATGATGCTATTAAAGCAAATAGTAGTTTTGAAGGTTTGTGTGCAGAGTTTACCATTTCAGAATCTATACTTGAGAGCTTATAACTTTTTGCTTCAAAAATAAAACACATAAGTTTTTTTAATTGACGGGTGTGAGGTTTAATCAAATGTTTGAATAATTATTTTTAACTTTTTTCTAACGACGTTAAAATAAAAGGAAAAATGTATAGAAAAGTTATACAAGATTATGCTTTTTTATGGTGATTTGTAGTACATTTACAATTTTTTATAAAAGTACAATCTTATTTTCGTTATGTGAAAAGATCTTTGAGTTATAGTCATAAATTAAAAAAATATTTTAATTTTATTGAGTAATTTGATAAATGTTCTTTTTTTAAAAAACTTAAACAGTTTATTGTTCTTTCATTTAAAACGCCTGAATATAATGAAATACCCAGAGGATAAAAGGGGGAGTTTTTCATATGACTTTAAATTTAACAAACACTGTTTTTAATTTTTTAAAGAAAAACCCGACAAAAAAGTTTACAGCTCGAGAAATTGCTCAATGGATATTTGAAAATTACCCAGAAAAATGCCGTCAAAAACAAAAGCATTCAACGGCGATAATCAATCCCCTTAATAGTGATGCAGCTCTTATTCAGCAAATTGTTGCTGAAGTAGGATCGCAGCGCCCTCAATTACAAAAGCGTTATCCAGAAATTAAAACCACTGAAGGACGACCGCGACAATATTATTTTACTAAACAAACAGATAGTGCTGAAATTGATGCAATAGAGGACAAAGCAAAGAGTAGAACAGAAGATGGCTCTGTTAAAGAGCATGATCTTTATCGGTTATTATCTAAATTTTTATGGTCAGAACTTGCAGTTTATAGCAAACGCATTAATGAGAAATGTTCTCGTAATAAACATGGTGCAGGCGGAAATAAATGGCTTTATCCAGATCTCGTAGGGATGCAAGATTTAAGCAAGGAATGGAATCGTGAAATCAAAGACTGTGTTTTGCAATATTTTGATAAAAAGACAAAGCTTTGGTCTTTTGAAGTAAAAATTCTCATCAATCGTTCAAATTTACGAAAAGCATTTTTTCAAACAGTTAGTAATTCTTCATGGGCTAATTTGAGTTATTTAGTTGCTAGTGAAATTGAAGGAGTTGATACATTAAAAGAGCTTCGGATGCTTTCAAGTTTGCATGGAATTGGGTTTATAAGACTTAATAAGGAAAACTCTTCCGAGAGTGAGATCTTAATTCCTGCCAAAGAACGTAGTGATATTGATTGGGATACTGCTAATAGATTAGTGGAGGAAAACAAAGATTTTCTTGATTATATTAAGCTCATTCGTCAATTTTATCAAATTGGTGAGATGCGTCCACTAGATTGGGATCATATGTATCTATGAGGGGTATTTTTAAAAAGACTCTATTGTTTAAAAGACTTTTTTTCAGAGTGATGAAAAATTACTCTAACTATTTTGTTTGACTTATTATATTGATATTGTATCAATTAAAATTTTTCTCACGTACCTCATGAGTAGGGGAAGAGTAAAAATTCTGTTTTAGGCCTGTTCTATTTTGTGCATTGAGCGTGATTCCATTAGATACTAGACTTAATGATTATAATTTATTATAAATTTGCTATTATAGAGGGTTAAATTCGACTTTTTTGCTTTGTTTACATCAAGCATGAAAAATATTACTTCCTCATATTGAAGTCTTCTTACGGAGAATTTACACTACTATTTCTTTAATTTCTATTACTGTTCATTTTGATGATTATTAAGCTTTTTGTTATCCGAAGTAAACATTCAAAAAAACATTAATTTTATAAAATATTCACATAGTTTACTCAATTTCTTGAAATAGATTTAAAAAATAAATTTCTCTCACACCTTATGGTAAAGGGAGTGTGTACTTGTCGGAGTCTGCCACAATACTCTCTTTATTTTTCAATAATACCGCACGCTAAACGTGCTCCACCTCCGCCAAGCGGTAATGGTTTATCTGATTGATTATCAGCCCCTAAATGAATGATTAAAGAGCGCCCTTTAATTTCAGAGATTTTTTTTAATCGTGGAGCAAGAACGCTCATTATGGCATATCCCTGCTTATCAACATAAAGTGCTGGTAAATCACCAAGATGACCATTGACATTATAAGGTCCTAAATGTTTTCCGGTATGTTCCGGATCATAATGTCCACCTGCGCTTCCACCAATTATACCATCTTTTGTATCACATGAAGGATTTACATGTACATGAAAACCATGCATTCCTTCTGATAAGGTAGATAAATTAGGGATGAAAATCAAACCGTATGTGGTTTCTTCAATTTTAATGCTACCAATAGCCTTTTTGGAATTGTTATATTCTAATTTATAAATATTTACTTGTTTTGATAGTGCTAATGCAGAATTTTTATGAATTAAAAATGCCATAAAAAACAATAATAATAATAATAATATTTTTTTCATGAAATACCTTTATACTTATCTTTAAATAGATTATTATCTATAGATAATAATCTATACTAATTATATGTTATATAAGTGTCTTAAATTTAACTTTAAGAAAAATAATTTACATAGAAATATTAGTTTTTAGAAAGAGCAAATAAATTAAAGTATGTTTATATATATTTCTGAACATAACTTTTATTTTTTGATCTATAAAAAATACAGCTTTTATGAATGGATAATTATATCTCACTTACATTTCTTCAAGAGATGTTTTTTAAAAATCTACTTTTTGAGGTATAATAAGAAATTAAATAAGGAATTTTAGTAAGTTAGATGTTATTTCATTTATAGTATGATAATCGTTTCATCAAAAAAAGAACATATAATTTGTTGATGATTTAATTGTTTTTCATAGAAAAAATGACGAGAAATTTCTATTCATTATGTAATTTATAAGAGAAAAAATTATTATGATTCATATAAATTTTCCAATAAAATACAGCATATACCGACACTCCCTCCCATTCCTGATCCTATCAGTGCTCCTATTATTATTCCGGAAGAAAGTGCTACTCCTATACCCATTGCGATAACTGGACCAAATCCTGGAAGAGCAATATAACCATAAGCTGCAAGAGTTGCCGCGATAGCTCCTGATATGCTACCATTTAAACCGCCAATGAAAGCAAATTCTTTAATAGAATGGCAGTACTTTTTTATTTTTTTTTTCTTACAGCTGTGAAAAGAAACGTTGCTGTAAGTTTTTAAATCAATCATATTCTTTTCTTTCATTTTGAATGCTAACTGTTCCTGAATAGTCAACGGATACGAAAAAATGGGACTTTTTAAATTTTACTAAAGCACGCCAGATACCATTGTCATCTAAGCGCAATCGTTTAATATTCTCAAAACCATTTTGCATAAGACAATTTTTAACTTGTGAAGCAGTAAATGAGTTCTGACCTATTTTAGTGACCTTTTGAGTAGAGCTATAGGTAAAGGTTTGACAATAAGGAAGGTGAAAAACTTCACTTATTGAAGTCGTGACTATCAACGAGACACATGCAATCATTATAAAAAAAGTACTTAATTTCAAAAAATTATTTAGTGTCATCTTATTACCATTTGTTGAAACAACACTTCATTAACCTTTGTGTTACTAACAGGTTCCAAAGATGATTTTATTTTTAATATTATACTTAACAATAAAAATTTTTGAAAATATATTGATTAAATAAAACTGTTTTTTATTATTTATCTTCTTATTAAAATTAATTATTATAAAATAACTTTTTCAAAACGGTATTATTTTTTTTATAGTGCTAAATTTAACAGCTATGATTTAGCAAGATATCTTTATTATTTAATTTGCATTCTATAATTCACTTTTCTCTTATTTCATATCAATATACTAAATAAATATAATTAATTATTTTAATATAATTTGTTACTATTAGAAAGAACAAGAATATTTTTTCATATCAGTAATAGATATGATTCAAAATGCAATTTATTATTTTTTATTTTACGTTATTATCCATTATTGCTTAGTAGAGCTGTTTTGATGATTTTGTTGGAAATATTTGCATAATTTCCTTAAATCCATAACCGGGATACATTCCTTCGCGCATAAATAAATTACGTAATGGTGGGAAACTATGCAACAAACCAAGCCCAATGCTTCGTATGATATGAACAGGCAACATATGAGAAAGTAGAGCAGAGTTCAGTGTATGAACAGCTCCACTTCGGATTAATATATCTGGTTTGCGGCATTTGTTATAATGTGCAACAATCATTTCAGAGTTAGAATTGGATATTTTATTGGGTAAAATATCAATTAAAGTTTGGACATCACGGAATCCTAAATTCAATCCCTGTGCCCCAATAGGGGGAAAAACATGAGCGGCTTCACCCACTAAAATTGTTCGATTAGCAGCAAAATGATGAGAAAGAAGTCCGAAAAGCGGACATGCTTGAATTGATGTTTCTAAGCTTAGCTTTCCAAGCATTGATTGCATTTGGTTTTCGATCATTTTTGCAATTGTTTTTGGTTCTATATTTAATAATTCCTCAGCGCGGGAAGGATGAACAACCCATACAAGACTAGATCTTCGTCCTGGTAGTGGAACCTGTGTAAATGGACCGTGTTCTGTATGAAATTCAGTTGATGTATTTTGATGAGAAAATTCATGAGAAAAGTTGAGAACAAGTGCTTTTTGTGGATAATTCCACTGTTTGACACTTATCCCTGCTGCGGCACGTGTAAGAGAGTGACGTCCATCAGCTGCAACAACAAGTGGTGCTTGAATGATTCTATGATCAGCAAGAGTAATGCATACATGGTTTTTTGTGTGATGAACAGATTTGGCTGCAGAAACAAATCTTGTAATATTGGGCGTATGTGTAACAGCGTCGACTAAAGCACTGTTCAATTTTACATTAGGTATATTATAGCCAAAAGCTTTTTCGCCAATTTCAGTAGAAAAAAAATGCACCGTAGGAGCATGCACAATTCTAGAAGTTATATCTATAATTCTCATGGACGATAAAGCAGCTGCATGTTTTTGAAGATTATCCCAAATATTGAGTTTTTGAAGCATGCGTATTGCAGGCATCATAAGAGCCGTTGTCCGTAACTCATCTGTATGAGCAGGGGGACCAACAAGAAAAACAGAAAGCCCCTTCTGTGCAAGACTCAGCGCGGCTAACATTCCGACAGGACCTGCACCAATAACAGCAATATCTTTATGCTCTTCCTTTTCAAATATCACAACGATTTGAACCTTTATTCATTGAGAAAATATTTTAACATTTCCAAATGATCTCTCTCTTTTTATTATATGAAGCTCTTCTATTATTATAGTATGTAATAAATAATGCGATATAAAAAAGTAACCTTTTTATGATTTTTTTAAATGCTGAGTTATATCATCGTTAAAAAATGGCGTATTGATAGATGGTTGAAGACTTTAAAAACGAGGATAAGAAAACCTTGAAACGTAAATTAACAAAGAAAATCAAAACAAATGCTAAATTATTACGCCATAAAAAAGTAACAATGCCACAAGCAAAGGCCTTTTCCGTTCATTTACTAACAGCTTCGGGATCATTTTTAGCGTTTCTTTCTCTTATATCAGCCTCTCAAAAAGAATGGACAGCTATGTTCTGTTGGCTTGGGCTTGCTCTTCTCGTTGATGGTATAGATGGACCAATTGCACGCAAACTTGATGTTAAGTACGTTCTTCCAACATGGTCTGGAGAGCTGTTAGATAATATTATTGATTACGTGACTTATGTCTTAATTCCTGCCTTTGCACTCTATCAAAGTGGTTTCATGGGTGTAGGGTTATCATTTTCATTGAGTGCAATTATTGTTATTTCATCTGCTATTTATTATGCAGATACTAGTATGAAAACCAAAGAAAACTTTTTTAAAGGATTTCCTGTTGTTTGGAATATGATGATTTTTACGCTTTTTGTCGTCAGACCAGGAGAGTGGATTACTTTTATCATTATTGTTTTATCGGCGATTATATCTTTTTTGCCAATTTATTTTATTCATCCAGTAAGAGTCCTTCGTTTACGTAGAATTAATTTTCCCATTTTTCTCTTATGGTGTTTTTTTGGTGTTTCTGCCTTCTTTTATCAACTAGAGGCTCCCTATTGGGTTAAAATAGGAATTTCGGTAACAGGAATTTATATATATTCTATTGGCGCAATCATGCAAACATTTCCTAAACTTGGGGCAAAAAGTATAAAAAAACAATGAAATAATTGTTTTAAGAAGGGTGTGAAATGCAAATTAATTTTGGAGCAGATGATGATATTTCTTTTACGAAAGAAGGGCGTGCTGGTATTATAAAGCTCACACGTCCTTCAGCATTAAACGCTCTTAATCAACGAATGGTTTCAGCTTTAAAAAAAGCTCTCAGAACATGGGAAATAGATGATAATGTTTTTTGTGTCTTAATTGAAGGGGAGGGGCGTGCTTTTTGTGCTGGTGGAGATGTTGTAGAAATCTATCATATGGGGAAAAGTGCTGCTTCTTGTCAATACTTTAGGAATGAATATAGTTTAAATGCTTATATCAAACATTTTTCAAAGCCCTACATTTCTTTCTTAAACGGTATTTGGATGGGAGGAGGGGTAGGTATTTCTCTCTATGGCTCGCATCGAATTGTTACAGAAAATACAGTTTTTGCTATGCCAGAAGGTGCGATTGGATTTTTTCCAGATGTAGGTGCAAGTTTTTTCTTACCATCTCTTCCCAATCATTTTGGTATCTATCTTGCATTAACGGGCGCACGTATAAAGTGGGGAGATTGCTTAAATTTAGGATTAGCAACACACGCCGTTGCTGAAACTGAATTCGATATGATTAGAAAAGCTGTTATTGAGCAAGGAGATCCTACTTTAGCTTTAAACGAGCGAGCAATTACAAAAGATTATGAAACAAGTCATGAAATACGTTGTATTATTAACACTTGTTTTAGTGCCCATACCTTAGAAGAATGTCTTGAGTTGCTACATAAAAAAAGCAATGAAGATGTTTTATTTGCTAAAGAATGTTATGATATTTTGCAGTCACGTT
The DNA here is from genome assembly GCF_042196485.1 of Bartonella sp. AD24XZML. Lineage (NCBI taxonomy): Bacteria > Pseudomonadati > Pseudomonadota > Alphaproteobacteria > Hyphomicrobiales > Bartonellaceae > Bartonella > Bartonella sp. AD24XZML. The sequence goes on from NZ_JBHIQH010000104.1 coordinate 62,052, forward strand.
CTCCGACAAGTTTAAAAGTTATCTGGAAACAAATGAAACAAAATTCATCTCAAACGTTGGAAGATTGTATGAAAATTGAAAACCGCATAGCGTATCATATGATTCATTCACATGATTTTTATGAAGGTATACGTGCTATGTTAATCGATAAGGATAAAAGACCTCAATGGCAACCAGATAAACTTTCAAATGTGACAGATGAAATGGTAGATTCTTACTTCCAATCTGTTGAACAAGAGTTATTATTGTGAAAAATAATTCACACAAAGAGATTTCAAAAATCAATTTAATCTATAACTGTTACTTACGGTTTTTGGCACTTATTTGCTTAGTTCTAGGTATTTGTTATTGGATACGCCTTGTTGGGGTTTTTCCAGGTATTCTATGGCGTTTTGATCTTATGCCTTGGCAGTGGCAATTTGCATCAGCTATATTGGCTATTCTCTATCCTATTGCCTTAGTTGGACTTTGGATGTATTCACTATGGGGTATCATTGTGTGGTGTATTGCAGCGTTGATTGAAGCAATAACAATTTTTATTTATCAGCCATTTGTACCATTATTTCATGGAATATTGTTTTTAGCTTTTATAGTACTACAAATTGTAATTATTTTTTTTAAAAGAGTAAAAAATAAAAAAACATTGTGATTAAAATTTTCGAGCCAGAATAACAGGCTCGATTTTCGATCTTAGTTAACTTAAGTAGCTCATTTTAAAGCTTCGTTCCTCAAAACGCTGATGCTAGCTATACTTCACTTTTCTATAAAGTTCCATAATATATATTATGCGATAACATGATACAGAAGATAAATCCTTTATCCCAAAAGAAAACCCTCCTTTAAAACATCATCATATTTATATCATACAATTTACTTTTAAAATAAAATTTGGTCTTTAAAGTACATTCCTTAAAGACCAAAAATAATGAAATTACGTATAATAAAACTAAGAAAAATTATTGTGCTATTTGACAACGTTTCGTACGTGCAAGATCACTCAAAACAGCATTACGGTTATTTAAAGCTGAAATTTCATTACTTTCACTGGATTTAGGATCTATAAAAAACAAAGCAGGAAGAAATACAAGACTTGTTGCTGCTAAAGCCGCATTTTTATTTCTTGCTTTATAACGCTCTCTAATTGTAGCATCGATTTGGCGCTTATTAGCAAAGAATTCCCGTTGAATATCAGAACAACTCATTGTTCCATCATGTAATGTGGTAACTGGAATATTTTTTTCTAAACGCCCCCCACATGCTGTCAAAAAAAACGCTAAAACGACAATACATACACCCCGCTTAAAATTCTTATACATAAAAGCCTCATTTTTGACATAAAAAACACTAAATATGTCAAAAATGAAATAAAATAAAGGATAAATTTAAAAGTGTTTTATTTAACTTAAAATATTGCGCATAATAAGCTTACGCATCTGTTTCAAAAGTAAGACCTTGATATGCAGGTTTTACATAAGATGGAACGTAATTTATTACCTTATTGTAATCCAGCGATCTGTCCATATGTGTGAGTATTGCTTGTTTTGGCTTTAAATATTCTATCCACTGTAATGCTTGATCAACAGAAAAATGACTCGGATGGGATTTAAATTGAAGAGCTTCAATGATGAGAACATCTAAATCCATTAATTTGGATAAAGTTTTTTCAGGAAATTTACTAACATCCGTACAATAGGCAACATTCCCAATCCGAAAACCTAAGGAATTAATGTTTCCGTGGTGTTGTAAATGTGTATTGACACTTATTTCTCCGCCCTTCCCCTGAATAATAAATTGGCTATCTTCATTGATAAGATGTTCTTTTAAAATGGGAGAATAAGATGAATCTTTTAGAGTTTGAAAACAATATCCAAAAGCACTTTTGAGATGTTCTAGTGTAAATCTGTCGGCATAGATATCTATTAAACATTTTTGTGCAAGTGCATAGCTGCGTAAATCATCAATACCGTGGATATGGTCTGCATGAGAATGCGTGTAAAGAGCAGCATCAAGATGGCTTACACGCGCATCGATCATTTGTGAGCGAAAATCTGGACCTGTATCAATAACGATCGTTGTTTTGTCTCCAGAAGGTTTAATACGTTCAACTAATAAAGAACTTCTGTAGCGTTTATTTTTAGGGTTATTCGGATCACATGTTCCCCAATCACCATTAGGTCTTGGCACTCCTGGAGAAGGACCACAACCTAATATTGTAAATCGGTATTGATCACACATATCTTTTGCCTTATTTCATTTTGCTAAATAAACGAAAAGCATTACGCGTTGTTATTTGAGCTATTTCTTCAATGCTTAAGCCAATTGTTTCAGCCAAAACAGCTGCTGTATAACATACAAAAGATGGTTCATTTGTTTTGCCCCGATGGGGACTAGGTGCTAAGAATGGAGCATCTGTTTCCACTAACAAATGCTCATGGGGCACAATTTTTGCTATTTCACGGATTTCAAGTGCGTTTTTAAAAGTAAGAATACCCGAAAAAGAAATATAACCACCAAGTTCAATTCCAGCACGAGCAAGTTGCATTCCAGACGAATAACAATGAAGGATAAAGGGAAAAGCTCCTTCTTTTATCTGTTCACGTAATATTTTCTCCATATCGATATCGGCATTGCGTGAATGTATAACAAGAGGAATCTGTGTTTCTCGAGAAGCAATGATATGTTCTTGAAAAACTTTCTTTTGCTCTTCTGGTGTAGAGTAATCATAATGATAATCAAGGCCCCCTTCCCCAAACGCAACAATTTTAGGGTGATTCGAGAGCTGTATAAGCTCTTCCGCTGTAATATTTTGTTCTTCATGCGCGTGATTGGGGTGTGTTCCAACGGAACAAAAGACTTGATCATAGCTTTGCGCAATGGCTAACAGTTTATCTAACTTATGAACATGGGTTGAAATTGTTATCATACGTTTAACGTCAGCATCTAAAGCCCGTTGGATAACATTATCCAAATCTTGTGAAAAGTCTTCAAAATCAAGATGACAATGTGTATCAATCAACATGATGAGTATCTTCTTTCTTCAAGATATAACGAGGAAAAATTGGTTCTGGTGGTGGAAGATCAAGCCCTTCTTGAATTTTTGAATGACTTATATGATACAATAACCGATTATCTTCAGCAACCGCAAGGCTATCAAGAAGTTTCGCTGCTGATTGGGGGATGAAAGGCAAAAGCATAATTCCTATTCTCCGCAAGATTTCTACAGTTATATAAAGAACTGTAGAAAATCGCTCTCGATCGTTTTTACGTAAACTCCAAGGTTGTTCGTTGGCAAAATAGCGATTGGCATCTGCTACAATTGAAAAAATAGCTGAAAGTGCTAAATGCATACTATAAGAAGACATAGCTTGGTGTACAGTTTCAAGTACTTGAAGAGATTGTTCTAAAAGCTGTTTATCTTGAGCTAAAAATGAAGCTGGTTTCGGGACTTGTGCATTACAATTTTTGGCAATCATAGACAAACAGCGCTGTGCTAAATTACCAAGATCGTTAGCAAGATCAGCATTAATACGGTTCACAAGGCTTTCATGACTGTAACTACCATCTTGTCCGAATGGCACTTCACGGAGAAGGAAATAACGGACCTGATCAAGACCATAGTGATCAACCATTTCAAAAGGATCAACGACATTTCCAATAGATTTTGACATTTTTGCGCCACGATTAAGTAAAAAACCATGTGCAAAAATATTTTTAGGCAATTCAATTCCAGCAGACATTAAAAATGCCGGCCAATAGACTGCATGAAAACGAATAATATCCTTACCAATAATATGCGTATTTGCAGGCCAAAAATCACGTTTTTTTGAATTTTCATTGAAAAAACCTATTGCTGATAGATAATTTGTAAGCGCATCAACCCAGACATACATCACGTGCTTTGGATTCTCAGGAACAGCAATTCCCCAGTTAAAACTTGCGCGTGAAATAGAGATATCTTTTAAACCTGATTTGATAAAACTTATAATTTCATTACGCCGCTCAAATGGAGCAATAAAATCAGGATGTTTTTCATAATATTCAAGAAGAGCCTTTTCATAATGAGAAAGTCTAAAAAAATAACTTTCTTCTTCATTCCATTCAACTGGAGAGCCTAATTCTTTTTCACGACGGATGTTGTCTGCTCCAATTTCCGTATCTTTTTCTTCATAATAGGCTTCTTGGCGAATCGAATACCACCCCGTATAACGACCGAGATAAATATCGCCATTTGCTTCCATCTTTTTCCAAATTTCTTGACAAGCTTGATAATGGCGTTCTTCTGTCGTACGGATAAAATCATCGTTAGAACAATTTAATACTGCAAGCATTTTTTGAAATACCGCACTATTACGATCTGCAAGTTGCTGAGGTGATATGCCTAATGCTGCTGCGGTTTGTTGCATCTTGAGACCATGCTCATCTGTACCAGAAAGAAAAAATACATTTTTTCCGTTTAACCGTTGAAAGCGGGCTAAAACATCGCTTGCAATGGCACTATAAGCATGTCCAATATGTGGAGCACCATTAGGATAAAAAATGGGAGTTGTTATGTAATATGTGTCACGCATGTCATACTCGTTGTAAAACGCTATAAATAGAAGATATTATGACATAACGTTTGTTCATCGCATTGTCACGGAAAAACTAATTCTCATGAATGATCTTATGAACTTTAAAAAGTAAGTTAATAACAAACTGCTTTTTATCGAGATTAAACAGTTGTATTTCCTCTATTTCTTGATGAATCTCCTGCCATTTTTCCGCATATTTTTTTGAGAGAAATAAGTCTCCCTTTTCAACGAGCATGATAGCTTTTTTTTGAATTTTATTAAGAATTTCATCACAAAATTGTTGAAATTGAAATGTAGAGGAAGCAGATGAAAATGTTTGTGCAAGAGTATGTACAATTGTTGCGTTACAAACAGGTTTCTCTAGGAGAACATCAATTGTTTTAATAATTTCAAGACCGCCATGGGAAATAAGTAAAGCGGCTTTTCGAGGGCTTCCTTTAGATTTTTTAATAATCATTTCAATTGTTTTTTCATCAGGTAAATCCTGATGGGCGAAAATATGTGTAATAACTTTTTTCATTTCATCGTTATTCAACGGACGAAAAGAAATTTTTTGACACCGTGAATGGATTGTTGGAAGTAATTTTCCTGAAGAATGTGCGATAATAACAAATAACGTTTTTGTAGGTGGTTCTTCAAGTATTTTGAGAATTGCATTCGCTGCATTTCTATTCATATCATCTGCAGAATCAATAATAACAATACGCCATCCATTATCTTGTGATGTTCGGCTTAAAAAATGCATAATATCACGGATATCATCAACGAGTATTCTTGTTTTAAACTTTTGCGTTTTCACATCAAATCGACGTGAAATATACAAAAGACCAGGGTGACTTCCTTGTGTAATTTGGCGCCATGGGGTGGAATAAGGATCAGGTTTCAAGAAAGCACTCTGTTGAAAACTTAAAATGTTCCAAGCAAGATGAAAGGCTAATGTAGCCTTTCCAATCCCATATTCTCCTTCAAATAATAATGCATGATGCAAACGCTCTTCTTTAAGCATTTGTGTCAAAAAATGACGCACATCCTCATGACCAAAGATAACATTGTTCTGAGATGGTGATAAAATTGTATCAATATCATCATATTGGCATAAGGTATTGAAATTACTCATGAAAGCTGATCCAACAATACCTGATGACAAATATTTTTTATTTGATGAGCAATAGCTTCTACTGAGCTAGTAGCATCAATGACTCGAAATCTATGGGGTTCTTGTTTGGCCAATTGAAGAAAAGCCTGACGCCTTTGTTCTTGAATTTCCAACTGATCTTTTTCAAAATAATCAATTTCTTCTGTTTTTTTTCTTCGCAAATTTGCACGCTTCATACCACACATTGCTGGCATATCTAATAAAAATGTTAAATGAGGCAAAATACCATTGAGCGCAATACACTCTAAAACAGAAAGAAAAGAAGAACTGACTCTATTATTGAGTCCTTGATAAACGCGTGTAGAATCAATAAAGCGGTCACATAAAACGATTTTACCTTTTTGCAAAGAAGGTGCGATAACCTCAGTAACATGGTCGATACGTGCAGCTGTAAACAAAACAGCTTCAATCAACGGTCCATACTGTCGCGCCTGCCCCGACAACAAAATATGCCGGATTGCTTCTGCTCCTGGCGTTCCTCCTGGTTCTCGTGTTGTGACAACATCATAACCTTGGTGAGAGAGAGACTCAGCAAGTAAAGAAATCTGCACCGTTTTCCCTACCCCGTCCCCTCCTTCGAATGTAATAAAATAACCTGACACGTATGACCTTAACCTTATTAGCGCGTAACTATAAATATTTCCGTAACCATCCAATTGTTATTTCATAGAATGCATTTTTTACTTTTGCAAAGAAACTTCCTTCCTGAATATTCATTCCGGCAAAAACTGGTTTTTCCAGAAGAACCTTTTTATCTTCTAAAATTTGAATAACGCCAACTGATTGCCCAGAAACGATGGGAGCTTTCAATGGACCATGATATTTAATTTTTGCTTTAACATTTACTTTTTTTTCATTCGAAAGCATAAAACTTATTGGTGTTTTAACAATGAGTGGAACAAAATTTTTCTTACCACCATAAACAGCAGCACGACCAACTATTTCTTCTTTTGTGAAAATCGTTTTGAGATCAAAAGCCGTCATTCCCCATTGAAGAATGCGTTCTATTTCTTTTGTATATTTTTTACCATCTTGCAAACCATTGATTGCTAAAAAAAGACGTCGATGATTTTTAGAAATAGTGGCAACCATTGAAAAACCTTCTTTTTCACTGTAACCAAAACCAAATCCTTCTACACCAATTTCCTTAGAAATAAGAGGGTTTTTGTTACGTTGAAAAATATTATTCCATGTAAAATGAGACTCACAATAAAGTGCATAATAATCCGAATATTCCTGAACAATATGACGTGCTAATATAATCATATCACGCACAGTTACAAATTGTCCCTCTTCGGGTAGCCCTGTTGCATTAACAAAATGACTCTGAGATAATCCAATCATTTTTGCGCGCTGATTCATCAGTTTTACAAAATGATCTTCATGTCCTGATATTCCTTCAGCAAGAATAATAGCAGCATCATTTCCATTGACAATCATTAAACCACGCAACAGATCAGAAACACTGATTTCTGTTTTTATCTTTGCAAACATAGTGGTTGTACCAGAAGGTGCTCCACCCTTGCGCCAAGCATTTTCACTGACCTTAAATTTCTGCGTACTTTTTAATAATCCTTTTTTTAATTGATGAAATACAACTTCTGCTGTCATCAATTTTACTAATGAAGCAGGAAAAAAAGGAATAGCACTTTGTTTTTCATAGAGTACTGTCTCTGTATCATCATCGAGTAATAATAATTGGGATGCGGGAGTTTGAAAATCTTGTGCTCTCCCCCACGTATCAAATGCCAATACTCCCCATAATATCAATAAGATCCTTAATGCTGTATACATAGCTGCTCCTCCCATCCCAAAGATCAACATAAAGAATCTTATATAGGAAAAAACTTTTTGATTTCTGAAAATTGAGGAATTATTTACAACTCATAAAAAGATTTTATTTTCATTTAGCTTTAGAAAAAATAATATGACACGTTTTTTATCTTCTATGTAGGTTCAGTTTAATATTTTAAATGTATGAGAGACAAAAGATTTTTTCCTATTTTTATTGATAGTATTTTGATTTGTTATGATAAATTATCATTTTAAAATTGAAGCTAACTCAAAATACTACAAGATTCTCTCATCCCCTCTTCTCATATTGAATTCATTAAAAATCGCTTACTTACGGGTCATAAGTAGGGTTCGTATATGGATAAAAATTATTAAAAAAGAGAGTAAAAATACTTCTTATCAACCTCTCAAGTGTTAAGAATTATCGCACAAAACATTGGGGACTTGCAAAGTGTATGATGGTGTCGATTTATATCTTCATAAGTGTAAAGATGCTGATGTCTAAAGGCGTTAACAGTTATACCATTCACAGGCGCTGTCGTAAAATAGACTTGTAGCGTGTTAAAGTATGTCTCTTTTAAATAAGTCCATGAATTGGCAATGTAAGTGTATTTTGTTTGAGACGCTCTGTTTTTCGTGAGGGAACTTACTCCATTAAAGAACATGATAAACAAAAGCATGAGATAATGCATAATCTTTTCATAAGATATTACCGTAGATACTTTAGAAAGATGCAAGGACGAATCAAAAGAAAATATTTTTTACTTGTTAAGATTTTTATTCCTCTAAAATCGATTGTACAGTTGTTTTAGAGATTACACAAACAGACTTGACACAATAATTTACCTTCGTCTAGCAAAAGCTATTACAGCAAGAAAAGTACACGCTTTATTAAGCAAGCAATATCATAAAACGACGAATAGACCAGCAATGGGGTGGAAAGTCCGTACTGAATTTATAATAATAGCACCCAACCACGCTTTTTGAAAAGGACAACGCGCTTTAAGATAAAAATCCTACACTAAATCCGTAATTTCTTACCTTTTTTACTAGAAAATTATATAGATAAAAAATCAATGCATTTTTTCTTAAAACAGTTGTAGCCAATTAACCTTTGTTTTTTTGTTTAGCTTATTTATAGAAGCAACTTGATCGAATGGTATCGGCTTATCAACCATGATAGGACCAATTTTTGGCAATTTAACTGCAACAGTTTTATTACGTTGTTCTTGTTTAACAGCAGCTGCTTTAGCTAATTCTTTTTTGTTCCCTGTATTGCGCTGCTCTTTTAACAAAACAGTTTCTCTTTTTTTCGCAACATTTTCCGACGCTAATGAATATGGGGCAGCATTTCCAGGAGTATAAGAGGACATTAAATATGCACCATCATAATAGCCAACAGGTGCTTCAGCAATATATTCTACTTTAACATCTGCGACCCCCCTATCTACATACCCCAGTATTGTCGCAGCTTGCCTTGATAAATCAATGATTCTGTCTTTCATAAAAGGTCCGCGATCATTCACTCTAACAACGATTGAAGATCCATTTTTCAAATTAGTAACACGAGCATAGCTAGGTAAAGGCATTGTAGGATGAGCAGCAGTCAAAAGATTCATGTCATAAATTTCACCATTGGCAGTTAAACGTCCATGAAAATCTGAACCATACCAAGATGCTTCGCCAACACGTTTATAAGTTGGATCACTTTGAGGATAATACCACTTTCCTTTTATTTGATAAGGTTTACCAACAATCACTCGTCCACGCTTTTTTTCTTCCGATTGATTCCTCTTATTGGAGACTTGTTGAGGTAGTACAGAAGTGTTTACGTTAATTGGTTTATTGTGATAGGAATCTTTTATTGAAAAATTCATAGTTTGGCTTGCGCAACAAGATACCAGTGACTGAGAAATGATAATCATAGAAAACAATTGAAATGTGGGTTTAATCATAAAAATAATTTTCTTTTTTCTATTTGAAGGCATCTATTCAGTCCACTTATTTCTGTTAAGTACTACTGTAAAAACCACGTCACGCTTTTTGTACGCAACGGAAGAATTTACGTTTTTAAATGATTCCCCTCGCGTATATACCACTCTTGAATTGGCCCCTTTTACCAAGAAATTAACGTATTGTTAACCTTTTTATGGTTTTCATACGAAATAAATGTAGTCTAGTAGATATTAAAAAGATTAAAAGTTAAACAAATCAATATCTTATAGAAAATTCATTTCATAATATAAGTGTGAATAAGTGGTGATTTTAGCAACTGTTTTGCGAATCATGTAATGCAGTGGGTATTAAAAAAACCACCTATGGATTGAGAAAATTAGAAACCACATGTGCTGCCAACGCAGGTACAACCCTATCCGTAAGCTTAAAGCTCTTTTTTGTTGGAAAGGGGACAGTATAGCATCGCTCTATTCCAAAACAGCTGATAGAAAATGACAGACTATAGAATCAATAAAAACTTCAAAAAGAATCAAAACAAGAAAGATTCTTAAATTTTTTATAGCCTATTGATATTACTTAAATTTGGTGAGCGCGCAGGGATTCGAACCCTGGACCTACTGATTAAAAGTCAGTTGCTCTACCAGCTGAGCTACGCGCTCTCTCACAAGCTATCTAGTTTGCAGAAATTGAAGGGAACATACGGTTGACTTTCCATTTGGTCAACACCTTTTGGAAAAAAATATTATTATTTTCTTCAGTTATCAATAATTTTCCGTTTTCGCCCCTTTACTTCATCATTGTATAAGTACTCTTTAATCTTCTTTTTGAAGTTTCAATAAAGGAAAAATTTCACTGCAAAATATTGCATAGATTCGAAGCGTTAAAATTATGAAAAATCCCCCCTTCCCCTCACATGGGTTGTTGAGCATAATGGGTAGAGAAGAAAAAATACCTTTTATTATAATATTATTTTTATATCTTTATATTTTAATGTTCAATTTTCAAATATGAATACAGCTTTATAAGATAATATATTGATTTATAATAATTTATCATTTTTCACTTGAGTGAAAAGTCTCAAATATTGTAAGTTTTTCTCCTTTCAAATCTTTTTTATATTGAAACAATAAAAAGCATTTTCTTGACCGATATAAGTGAGAGAATAAAACTATAAAAAAGAAATGAAAATACCTTTTATGCCTCCTTTCAATAACTAAAAATTATTGCAATATTAGGGGGCATGAAAATAGTATATAGCGGTTGACACGTTAGACTTGAAAATGGAAAAATGAGCAACAATGGCTTTGAGAGTATGATTTTTGTTCATGTATAATGAATAATAACGAAAGCCAATTTATCCTATAGAATAAAGTAGATATGAAGCAAAATTTAGTCTCATTGAAAATATCCCGAATGACTATAAATTATGCTCACTATTAGAGCTGTAGATAATTTTACTAAGAATAAAAAAGCAGAAATAATATGCAGTATGCAAAATTATTTTAAGTGTTCTGAATATATAGAATGCCTTCTAGTTAACTTTTTTATATCAAAAGTTACAAAATACGTAGATATATTTTTAGAAGAAAAGGATAATACTAGTCACAAAATTTAGTGTTGGATAATTCAGTCAGAACTATAAAGTATATTTATACATTATTTAATATTAATGTATATATACAGTATATAAATAATAATTTAAATATATCTATAAATAAAAATATTGATTTATTAAATGATAAGATCAAAAACAAAGAAAATAAATTTGATTTGGCGATAGAAATTGTAAAAGTGCTATATATACATGTATTTTTAATTTACTAATTTTTATTATTTTGATTGGAATATTGAATGTTAACATGTAAACAATATGAGCTACTCTTGTTTATTCATAACCATATAAAAGAAACTGGTATTCCTCCTTCTTTTGAAGAAATGAAAAATGCATTAGAACTTTCTTCAAAGTCTGGTATTCATAAGCTCATTATAGCCTTAGAACAACGAGGTTTTATACGTCGCTTGCCCAATCGTGCTCGTGCTGTGGAGGTGATTCGACTCCCTGAAAAAATAACATTTAACCTTTCTTTAGCACGTAAAATTTCTCCCAGTATGATAGAAAGAAAGAAAAGAGAAATATCAAAAAGCTTGAGTGCCTTTGATGAAGAAGAAGAAAAAAATATCACCATTCCTATTATGGGACGTATTTCTGCAAGCGTACCCGCCTCTGCTATACTGCAACAAATAAACAGCCTTTCTCTTCCACTCGATATGGTTAATACAGGTGAGCACTACGCATTAGAAGTTAAAGATGATTCTATGATGGAGGCTGGTATCCTTGATAAAGATACGATCATTGTGAAACGTCAAAATACAGCAATAACAGGTGAAATTATTGTTGCGTTTATTGATAAAAAAGAAGCCACATTAAAACGTTATCGACGCAAAGGAGCTTCTATTGCATTAGAAGCCGCAAATCCTCATTATGAAGTACGGACATACGAATCCGAGCGTGTAGAAATACAAGGCAAACTTACCGGTCTTATTCGCAAATATTAAAAAATAAACCTTATAGTACGCGATAGATATCGCAGTAAGAAGCTGTTGAGTATTTTTTATTGTGCCACACGCAATTGACTTCTTCTCCACAGCCAAAGGATGCCCCCAATTAGGTTTATAAACAATCCAGATCCTTATCGAGCGGGTTTCACTTTCACCTTCCCCTCATGCCCTTCTCTTACGCAAGGCTTGACAAGTAAGTTTTAAAATTTCACCACGTACTTTGAAAAGAACTTAAATGCTTTGAAGGAAGCAGCCTTATATCATCATCCTCAATGACGGAATTTTACGATATAATAAGACAAAATTGTATGCATGCATAAAAACATATAAAATTTTGTAGAAAAAAATCAAATAACTTTGTAACAGATTGTATTGCATAGGTATAAAAATAAAGAACATTATTTTTAAGTTAATAAAAGCGTAACTCAATCATTCATAGTAATTGTAGGATCATCATGGTAGCACCTCGTATTAGTTTTGTCTCCCTCGGATGCCCAAAAGCACTCGTAGATTCAGAGCGAATTATTACACGCCTTCGCTCTGAAGGGTATGATATTTCACGTCAACATCAAGGAGCTGATGTCGTTATTGTGAATACCTGTGGTTTTCTTGATTCGGCAAGGAGAGAATCATTAGCCAATATTGATGAAGCTCTTAAAAAAAATGGAAAAGTTATTGTAACAGGGTGTCTTGGTGCTGATCCTGATGCTATTCGCCAAACATATCCTAATGTATTGGCTATTACAAAACCGCAAGCTTATGAAAGCGTTATAGAAGCTGTTCATACAGCAATTCCTCCTGTTCATGATCCTTTTCTTGATTTAGTTCCTCCCCAAGGTATTCGTTTAACACCTCGCCATTACGCCTACTTAAAGATTTCTGAAGGATGCTCTAATCGGTGTAGTTTTTGTATCATCCCTACTTTGCGTGGTGATCTCACTTCACGTCCCATCAGCGATGTTCTTCGTGAAGCTGAAAAACTCGTGCAAGCGGGTGTAAAAGAACTTTTGGTTATTTCACAAGATACGAGTGCTTATGGTGTTGATCTTAAATATCTCGAAAATTCTTGGAAAGATCGTACAATCAAAACGAAATTCTTTGATCTTTGTCGTGAACTAGGCGATATGGGTATTTGGGTACGTATGCATTACGTTTATCCTTATCCCCATGTTGATGAAGTTATCGAACTTATGGCTGCAAAAAAAATTCTTCCTTATCTGGATATACCTTTTCAGCATGCATCACCGACTGTTTTGCATCACATGAAGCGTCCCGCACTTATGGAAAAAACAAACCGTAGAATTGAAAAATGGCGGAAAATATGTCCAGATCTTACTTTGCGATCAACATTTATCGTTGGTTTTCCTGGTGAAACGAATGAAGATTTTAATATACTTCTAGAATGGCTAGAAGAAGCAAAAATTGAACGCGCGGGGTGCTTTAAATATGAAGAAGTAAAAGGAGCTGCCGCAAATGATTTGGGATTAGAAAATATTCCTGAAGAGGTGAAAGAAAACCGCTGGCATCGTTTTATGGCAAGACAACAACAAATTTCTACACATCTTTTAAAGAAAAAAATTGGAAAAAGACTCCGAGTGCTTATCGATGAAAGTCAAGGAAAAGTTGCCAAAGGACGTAGTCAGTACGATGCTCCAGAAATAGATGGTGTTGTCCATATATCATCACGACGCCCACTGCGTGTTGGTGAATTTGTCACCGTTAAAATCGAACAATCGGATGCCTATGACCTTTATGGTATAGCAGTTTAAAAATTTAACTCCTTCCCTGTCCTCAATGATGAAGATTTCTATTAGCATCGGTTTATAAAAAGATCAGCTACTCACAATCGAACTTGATCACTTATATAGCTTACTTCATGAGAATTTACGAGCAATCCTTGCTCTGAATGTTTGCTATACACTCCCAAAATACCAAGCAGTTATATATTCTCTTAATTTAATGCCTTAAATGAGCTTTAAATGGCGGTGACGGCGGCGCAAAAGAATAAAATCCACAAGGTTCACCATTTTTAATTAACAAAAGAGCAAATCGACAACCGTACTATTTTCCCATTTTTCATATTACGACAGTCATTGGTTAGTGAAAGGAAACTTTTTTCAAGAGTGTTTTATGCACACAAGAATTTCCTTTGTGATATGCAGGCAGATGTTTTTTATAGATGCAATATAAGAGAATTTGAAACAAAACAATCTGACGGTATTTAAATTAAAAACAATAAATTATCATTATAAATAAGTATCTTATCGTAAATTATTTGAACTTATTTTTTTAAATATCTAATTTTTATTAACACGTTTTAAAATCAAAGAATTTCTTATCAAGCAAATGACTTGGGCGTACATTTGTTAAAGCACGAATCATCGTATCTTTACGTCCTGGCATTTGTCTTTCTATATTTTTCAGCATTTCTTTCATTGCATTACGTTGTAATCCATCTTGACTACCGCAAAGATTACAAGGAATAATTGGAAATTGCATTTCTTGAGAAAACTTTTCCATATCTTCCTCAGCAGCATAAACAAGAGGACGTAATACAAAAAGATCTCCTTCATCATTTTTAAGTTTTCCAGGCATGGCAGCTAATCGGCCACCGTGAAACAAATTCATAAAAAATGTTTCTAAAACATCATCACGATGATGACCTAAAACTAATGCCGAACATCCCTCTTCACGTGCAATACGATAGAGATTACCGCGTCGTAATCGAGAACAAAGTGAACAATATGTCTGCGACTCTGCCAATTTATCTGTAACAATGGAATAAGTATCCTGATATTCAATACGATATGGAATTTTATAAGAACTTAAAAAATCTGGAAGAATATGTTTAGGAAATCCTGGTTGCCCTTGATCAAGATTACAGGCAAGAATTTCAACGGATAAAAGACCTCGCCACTTTAAGTCTAAAAGAAGCGCTAATAAACCATAAGAGTCTTTTCCACCCGATAAAGCAACAAGCCATTTTTTTCCTGTAGAGAGCATAGAAAAATCATCCAAAGCTTGTCGCATATGACGTAAAAGTCGTTTGCGTAATTTATTAAATTCTACGCTTGAAGGAGCAACACGAAACATTGGATGACAATTATCTGCTTCGCTTATTAAAGGATCATCTCTCCCTTGGTTTTCTTCTATTGCCTGATATTCAACTGAAACATCATTCATAATATCATATCCTGCATAAGTAACGCTCATTTTGCAAAGATAAAAAAATATTAAAGCAAGCTTACATTTATGTTTTTTGAATTTATAAATTAGATACACAAAAAAAGAAATGGAACTATACAAATTTATGACTATAAAACATAGTGATAAACTTAATATAGAACCATTTACAAAAATAACTTATTAATTTCAAATATTGTAAAAATAACACAATACTTTGAAGTTATCATAATAGAAGAGAGAAACAATTTCTCTTACAGAAAATTATCGAGAATAAAATTCAACAACCAGATTAGGTTCCATTTGCACAGCATAAGGAACATCAGCAAAAGCAGGAATACGTGTAAAGGTTGCTTTCATCTGTTTATGATCTGCTTCAATATAATCAGGGACATCACGTTCTGCCAATTGCACTGATTCTAACACTAAAACAAGTTGTTTTGATTTTTCCCGAACCTCAATAACATCACCTGGTTTACAACGATAAGATTGAATATTTGTGCGCCGCCCATTGACATTAACATGACCGTGATTGATAAATTGGCGAGAAGCAAAAATCGTAGGTACGAATTTTGCACGATAAACAACAGCATCCAAACGTGATTCTAACAGACCGATAAGGTTTTCACCAGTATCTCCCCGTCGACGAGCAGCCTCTTCATAGGTTTTATGAAATTGTTTTTCTGAAATATCTCCATAAAACCCTTTCAATTTCTGTTTAGCACGTAACTGCACCCCATAGTCAGAAAGTTTTCCTTTACGACGCTGTCCATGCTGACCTGGACCATAATCACGACGATTGACAGGAGATTTTGGACGCCCCCAAATATTTTCTCCCATACGACGGTCAATTTTATACTTTGTTGTTTCGCGTTTACTCATCGCATTTCCTTATAAAATAAAATACGAGATCTTAAGATCCCAAGGAAACGCGCCCTCCTCTGCCTTTAAATACTAAAGACTGACAGAATACCTTAACATATCAATATGCAAAGTTATTCACGGGACACGTCAATTAATGCTATTTTCTTGAAAAAATAACTAGATCATCATTATTGGTCTCGTAACCCAAAGTCAACTCCTTTCATGAGTTTTAAGTCAAATCCTTTAAACAAATTTTCCGTTAAAGAAGTGATATTTTTCGATGTCAACAACGCAAAATCTTGATATTTTTTTATATATTGATGGTGTATCTTTTCCGACAATGGTAATAAAGATCTGATATGTTTGGCGATCGCTTTCGCCGGATCAATCCACTCAACGGACCATAAAGCATGTTCACGAAAGAAATTAATCAAAAAAGGATAATGTGTGCAGGCTAAAACAATAACATCCGTATATTGTCCATTTTTTTCCACAAAACATGGCAGGATTTCTTTTCTTAACTCTTCTGAATCGATAGATTTTCCCCGTAAATAATCTTCAGCAAGTCCAGCCAGCTTTTTACTTCCCACAAGCTGAACATGACACTGTCCAGCAAAAGAGTTAATTAATTCATTTGTATAAGCACGTTTAACTGTTCCAGGAGTCGCTAATACGGAAATAAAACCAGATTTTGTTTGTTCAGCAGCTGATTTAATTGCAGGAACCGTTCCTACAAAAGGGACATGAGGAAAATTCTGTCGTAAATCTGCTATCATCAGTGTAGAAACAGTGTTGCAAGCAATCACACATAAAGCTGGATTGTAACGTGTTAAAAGATTTGTAAAAATCTTCAAAATACGCTCTTTTAAAATATTTTCTTTCCAATTTCCATAAGGAAATCCTGCATCATCAGCAACATAGATAAATTGCATGTCAGGGATAAGAATACGCGCTTCCCTGAACACTGTTAAACCACCAATACCGCTATCAAAAAAAAGAACAGGTCGTTCATCCATTAGTTTTCACACTTATTTTTAATTTTTTTACGATCACGCTCTTCCGGTGTTCTACTCCCCCGTGGATATTGTGGCGAAAAATGATCCAAAGAAGATATAATGCCTCGCAATAAACGAACCTCAGGTTCACTAAAGTTAGCGCGCGTAAAAACAGAGCGCAAATTTGCAAGCATTACTTCTTTACGTTCTGGTGGTCTAAAATACCCACGGATATTCAAAGCCTCTTCTAACTGAGATAAAAAACCATGGAATATTGTTTTATTTGCAGGTTCCATCTCTGCTGCACGAAATGCCGTATCGCTGACATTCTCTAAACCAGTTTTCATCCATTCGTAAGACATTAAAAGAACCGCTTGCGCAATATTAAGTGACGCAAAAGCAGGATTAACTGGAAAAGTAATAATTTCATCAACAAGGCTGATTTCATTATTTTCTAGTCCCCATCTCTCTCTTCCAAAGACAATCCCGGTCTTATGTCCGATACTTTCACGCTGACGTAATACGCTTGCTGCTTCGACAGCACTTTTTACAGTTTTAAATCCACATCTTTCACGTGCTGTTGTGGCAAAAACATAGTGTAAATCTGCAATTGAATCACGCAATGTGTTAAAAATTACAGCATTGTTAATGACATGATCAGCTTTACTTGCAGCAGCTCTAGCTTTTTCATTTGGAAACATTTCTCGAGGTTTGACTAATCGAAGCTTAGAAAGCCCAAAATTTGCCATTGCCCTTGCGACCATACCAATGTTTTCAGGAAGCTGCGGTTCAACTAAAATAATAATGGGACCATTTGTTAAATTTTCACGATTCCTATTCGTTCCTGCCATCAATTTTACCTAGTTTCACTTAAACTATCTCCCTCTCCACTATTTTTACGAAACCTTTTTCACAATACTCTAATGCTGTTTAATAATAAATTATAGATAATCTATCTTTTCATTCAAAGATAATAGTTTCTAAACCTAATAATAAATTTTAAAAGCCATTAAAGTGAACGATGGAATTTATAACAATTTATATAAGATATCGTAGCGTTTTTTACATCAATTTTATCTTTTTTAATAGGGAACAGCCCCTATAAATCATAATCTCAGTTGAATTATGAAATCATAAATCCTAAAAAAGGGATATGCACTTTATTCCCAAACTTTTTCCTGCAAAGCTTATCCGTCGTTATAAACGTTTTCTTGCGGATGTTCAACAAGATGATCAGCATGTCCTCACCGTGTCTGTACCTAATACAGGATCAATGCTTGGATTAACAGCTTTCAACACCAATATTTGGCTTTCTTATCATAACAACATCAAACGAAAATATGCCTATCAATTAGAAATTATTGAAGCCGATAATACTTTGGTTGGCATTAATACTTCTTTACCCAATAAACTTGCGTTAGAAGCAATTCAAAACGGATTACTACCAGAATTAAATGGATATAAAACAATTTTAAAAGAACAACGCTATGGGACACAATCACGAATTGACTTTCTTTTACGTGATGACATTCTTCCTGATTGTTACCTAGAAGTCAAAAATGTTCATTTTATTCGTCAGAAAGGATTAGCAGAATTTCCTGATAGCGAAACAAAACGTGGTGCACGTCACCTTGATGAGCTCATAGGAGTTGTACAACAAGGAAAACGAGCTGCTATGCTTTATATTATTCAACGAGAAGATTGCTCAGCTTTTACAATTTGTCATGATCTTGATCCACTCTATGGACGTAAGTTTGATTTAGCATTAAAATCAGGAGTAGAATGTTATGCTGTAAAGTGTCATGTAAGTGTAGAAGGCATTTTTCCGATTCAGAGAGTAAAAATAGAAAATAGAAGAAACAATGACTGAGTATATCGAATATAATAAAATCCCTTTAAAATTTAATGGAAAAATCCGCATTTTCGATGATTATGCTTTTGCTAAAATGCGTGAAGTTGGTCGTATTGCTGCAGAATGCCTTGATGCGCTTACAGATATCATTAAGCCGGGCGTTACTACGCAAGAAATAGATGATTTTGTATTTATTTTTGGAGCTAAGCGAGGAGCACTTCCTGCTGATCTAAATTATCATGGATACAGCCATTCATGCTGTACATCTATCAATCACGTTGTCTGCCATGGCATTCCCAATAAAAGACCTTTGCAAGAAGGTGATATTGTAAATGTTGATGTAACCTTTATCCTTGATGGTTGGCATGGGGATTCAAGCCGAATGTATCCTGTTGGAAAAATTAGGCGTGCAGCAGAACGCTTGCTAAAAATAACCTATGAAAGTCTTATGCAAGGAATCGCTGTCGTTAAGCCTGGAGCAACGACAGGTGATATTGGGGCAGCTATTCAACAGTATGCAGAATCTGAACGCTGTTCAATTGTGAGAGATTTTTGCGGACATGGTATCGGCCAGCTTTTTCATGATGCTCCCAATATCCTCCATTATGGAAATCCTGGAGAAGGAGCTGAATTAAAACAAGGTATGATGTTTACAATTGAGCCTATGATTAACTTTGGTAAACCACAAGTTAAGATTTTATCTGACGGTTGGACTGTTGTTACCCGTGACCGCTCTCTGACAGCACAATATGAACATACAATTGGTGTTACAAATGAAGGGTATGAAATATTTACACAATCTCCTAAAAATATTTTTTATATTCCAAATTCGCATACCTAACGCAATGTAGAGATGTTATGGCTAAAAAATTAAATCAAAAGGAAGATACTCAAAGTAATCACTTTGCATTAACATTGAGTTCTCCACTCACCCCAGTATCAGAAAGAAAAAGTGAAGAGCCTCAGAAAAACGCACAGTTTCATAAACATTATCAAGGACATCGTGAACGTCTTCGGAAGCGTTATTTAAAGTCAAAAGGAAATGCAATTGAAGATTATGAATATCTTGAATTATTGCTTTTTCGCACAATACCCCGTGCAAACACAAAACCCATAGCTAAAAATTTGATAGCACGTTTTGGTTCATTAGCTGATGTGTTGGGAGCGGATATTCACCGACTTCAAGAAATTCCAGGATGTGGTCCCGCCACTGCAGTTGATTTAAAAATTATTTCAGATGTTGCTGGACGTCTTGCTCGTGCGCAATTGTTTAAGCGCGATATTTTTTCATCATGGGATAAAGTGTTAGCGTATTGTAAAGCTGTTATGGCTCATGAAACACGTGAACAATTTCGTATTTTGTTTCTTGATAAGAAAAACGGCTTACTTGCTGATGAGGTGCAACAAACTGGAACCATTGATCATACCCCTGTTTATCCTCGTGAAGTTATTTCTCGAGCTTTAGAGTTATCCGCATCAGGACTTATCTTAGTCCACAATCACCCTTCTGGCGATTCCACACCCTCTAATGCAGATATAACAATGACATATAGATTAAAAGATGCAGCAAATGCATTAGGCATTATTATCCATGACCATCTTATTATTGCACGAAATAACCATACGAGTTTTAAAGCGTTAAAACTTATATAAATCTTATGGTATAAAAAAGACTTCATTCAACTATGAATAACGAATCAATTTTCTAAATCAATATCTAATATAGCCATTGAGAAATTATAGGAGAGCTCATCTTCATCTTCATCTCGATAGATAATGCCTAAAAACTCATCTCCCATATAAACCTCATAAGAATCACTCTTTTTAGGACGTGCTCTGACTTGCAATGCTGAGTTTTGGAATATATTTTTAAAATAATTATCAAGTTTTTTTATTTCATCAGCATTCACTATGCTCTCCTGTTTTTTTGAAACGATTAAAATAATTGCGTGTCGTGCAAATAAGACACTCTTATGATTCTGTAAAGTCAGTAAAAAAGCATAATCTGAATATTTACTTAATATTACATATATTCACAACGTTCTTTATACATTCATAAAGAACGGTTACAAAAGGAGTCTATCATTATTAAATATACCCGTATAGATTAAAAAATGGCAAAAAAACTGTATATTTTTAATAATTTTACTTTATCTCCAATTTTAGCATCTGTATTTAAAATGCATATTCGTAAGAATAAATTGATCAATAATTTATAATTTTGTTTATTTTATAAAAAATAAATAAAAATATTTTTTTATTTAAAACTACATTTTTTAGCAAAAAATATTTATTACATCATTCGAAAATAATTCTTTTTAATAACCTTTAAAGTATAATTATCTAATTTTAGAAGAATTACGTCTCTAAAAAATATACAAAATAAGCTAATAAGAATTTATTTTTCTTTTCATTTTTTATAAAAACTTATGTCACAACAGAAAGATTTTTTAATAAGCTTTTTTCAATTTATACGAAATAAAAATATTGAGTATTTCTGTAAATTCTAAAAGCTATGAAAAGTTCTTATTTTATAGGATAACGAGAAAGAAAATCGATAACGCCTTTTTTATAAACTTTATCGCCTACAGCAAGCATATGATCTCGATCAGGAATTGATAAAGCTTCACCACAAGGCAACAAGGCTGCCAATGGCTCTGCATCACCGCCAATTTCATCTAATGAACCAACGGCAACAAGTGCTGGTTGTTTGATTTTGTAAACTTCAGATACCGTTAACTCCTGTTTTGATGTAATGATACAAGCAGCAAGAGCACGCCTATCGCTTTTCGTTTGATCTGCAAATTTACGGAACATTAAACCGCGCGTATTGGTAATAGTGGAAATATCTTCTGCTAAAAGGGCCTCAGCAACAGGCTCCCAATTTCCTGCTCCCGTCACCATACCAATACCTAAACCACCAAAAATAACACTGTGTACATATGTTGGATGCAAAAGAGCCATGAAAGCACTAATACGAGCCCCCATAGAATATCCCATAACATGGGCTTTAGATAACTCTAAATGCTGCAGTAACTTCACTGCGTCGCCAGCCATAGCTTGAGGTGTATAAAAGACAGGATCATAACTTTTAACTGAATCTCCGTGACCGCGATTATCAAGAGCAATAACACGATATCCTGCTTCAGTGAGAATACGAAACCAACCCGTTGCATACCAATTCACCCGTGCAGAAGATCCAAAACCATGGATCAACAAAATAGGCGCGCCCTGCCCTTCTTCTCGATAAGCAAATCGCAAACCATTATATTCAAAAAAACGAATATCTTCAGCGGTCATTTTTATTGCACTTTCCACAAAGTACAGGATGAATAACACGTTGTCCTTTTTGTATCTTTTTTTTAGAAACTTCACCAGCGTTAATTTCAAGTGCAAAAGCTGCAGGAACTTCTGATGAAATGGTATTTGTTGAAAGTGGAGAAGTCTTTTCAATAATCGATACAATAATTCCCTCAGAGTCTAAGAAAATCATATCTAAAGGTAAAGGCGTATTTGCCATCCACATAAAAATTTTCTGCTCATCTCCCGATCGAGAACTTTTTAGCTGCTTAAAGAGCATTGCACGATCGCGTGGAAAATCAGTTCGATACATTAAACCAGCTGCTGCTTGAGATGGCGTAAAAGCAATCTCTACCTTATAAAAAACCGGACCTTGCTTTGTATGTATTTCTAAAGGAATTGGATGCACAGGAATCTCTATGGGCTCCTTTGCTACAACAACACGCATATCTAACATAAAAAACATCACCAATAAAACAATATGCTCCTTTTTAAAAGGCTTTAACATTCTTGTCTCCACCACAGAAAAATTTTAAATTTTGTTTCTAAAATAAAAGTACCAGAGTTTAAAAGTCAAAAAAAAGAGGATTGCTTCCTTGTTATTTTCTAGTTTCTTTCAACGTAATATGCGAAATTTTCTTCATTTGGTTTATGGATTCACGAGAGCCATATTTTCTTTAAAAATCTACCTCTATAGCAATTTACGGAATAATCATCTTTAAAAATATAGAAAACATACTGATTTCACTCGTGAAATTCAATGCGTAGCTAAAGGAATGCCTATGTCCGGATAAATCTCTGCTGTCATTAAACCTTTTTCTCCTTTACCAAAACGTACAAGAACAACTTGGCCGGAACGAAGCTCTGCTAAACCAAAACGGCGCAATGTTTCCATATGAATAAAAATATCTTCTGTTCCTTGCCCACGGCTAAGAAAACCGTATCCTTTGTCACGATTAAACCATTTAACAATTGCTCGTTCTAGTCCACTTTCTGGAGTAACAACAACATGGGTACGGGCAGGAACTTCTGATGGATGAATTGCTGAAGAACAATCTATGGATTTCACCTGAACGCACTTTAACCCTCGTTCAGTTTTTTCCACAGCACAAATGACTTTAGCTCCTTCTAAAGCTGTTTGAAAACCATCCCTTCGCATTACCGTAACATGCAATAATATATCGGGAAAATGAGGTAAATCAGGTACAATAAATCCATACCCCTTACTACCATCAAACCACTTAATGACACCACTGATTTCGATAATCTCCCCACAAGTACCTATACTATCCTCAGATGGGGAACAATCCTTTAATGCATCCTTACTCGTCATAATAACGTGATCCTGTAGCTTATAAATTGTACGATATTGATTCTCTAGGTTTAAGTAAACATTGCTCTTGTATCAACACGCAAGCCCCAAGATAAGATTTCCCCACATTGTCGTATCTTCTATGTTAGTGTCAGAGAATATCAACATGAATATTTATAAAACTATTTGATTGTACACTTTACATACCTTACAAGGGGTGCCCTACAAAAGAGGTCATATAAAAGTTTTTTTACATAATGATATTTTGATTAATGTGTAACTTGCATGATGAAGAAGTTCAATATAAGGTGAAAAAACGACAATTCAATTAAGGAAAATGCGCAATGCAATTGAAGAAAATCCTTACGATAATCGCAGCATTTATAGCATTTACAACAAATGTTTATGCGAGTGAACCTATTAAGATTGGTGTTTATCTTCCATTAAGTGGTCAAAATGCATTTGGAGGTCAGCTTGAAATTAGAGGTATAGAATTAGCCCATAAAAAAGTTCCAGAAATTTTAGGACGTAAAGTGGAACTTGTTATTATTGATAACAAATCTGATAAAGTAGAAGCGGCTAATGCTGTTATGCGTTTAACTGCAAGTGAAAAAGTGAGTGGAATCATTGGTAGCTATGGTTCTTCACTCTCGTTAGCAGGTGGTGAAATATCTGAAAAGGCAAAGACTCCAACCATTGCAACGTCCTCAACAAGTCCCCTTGTTACACAGGGTAAAAAATATTACTTTCGTGCTTGCTTTATTGATTCCTATCAAGGAGTAGGAATCGCAACTTATGTAAGCCAAACTTTACACGCAAAAAAGGCTGCTATCCTTAAAGATATTTCAAGCGATTATGCTATTGGTCTTGCAAGTTATTTTACGCGTGCTTTCAAAAAATTAGGTGGTGAAGTTATCTCAAATTTAAATTATAATTCTGGAGATCAGGACTTTTCAGCTGTTCTCACGCAAATTATCGCCCAGAAACCTGATATCTTATTCATTCCATCTTACTTTTCTGAAGGTGCTATCATCATGAAACAAGCACGAGAATTAGGGGCGAAGTTTCAAATTATGGGTGGAGATGCTATGGATAATCCAGAAACCATTACGATTGCAGGAAAAGCTGCAGAAGGTTTCTTACATACGACACTTCCCTATAGTGAGGATATGCCAAATATGTCAGTAGCTGCGCAAGAATTCACAAAAGAATGGAAAAAATCTTACCCGGACAAAGAGCCAAATATCAATTCTGTTTTGGGATACACGAGTTATATGATGTTCATAAAGGCTATTGAAAATGCTGGTAGCACTGATCGTGAAAAAATTACTATCGCACTTAGCAAATTAAAAGATTTTCCTACCCCCTTTGGGGATATGTCAATGGATGAAAATCATAACCCTAAAATTCCTATTGGTATCATTAAAATACAGGATGGAAAACGTGTTTATTTAGAAGAAGTTAAACCTGCTTTTTAATTAAAAAGTTTTACTTATTAAAATGCAAGAATTGGTTGAGGATTTTTTTCTCAACCAAAAGTTTAGAAATTTCTTATTGTCCTATGTAAATTAACAAATGTGGAAGGATGAGAGATGAGCACTGAAATGTTCATCCAGTACTTTTTTAATGCACTGGCATTGGGATCTCTTTATGGGCTTATTGCTATTGGCTACACCATGGTCTACGGTATACTGAGACTCATTAATTTTGCTCACGGTGATATCTTTATGCTGGGAGCATATTTTGTTTTCTTTTCCACAATTGGCTTTATGCCTGCTTGGGCAGCTTTTCTTCTTTTGTTTCTTGCTGCTCTTGTTTATTATTCGGTCTTTATAGGCTTTAAAAGGCGTCCTCCAATTTATTGGATTGCTGCTTTTTTAATTCTTGTGCTAGGATTTGTTTATTATTTTAAAATTTCCCCACAAGACTTTACACCGATTTGGGTTTTAGCTCTTTGTTTTTCCATTTTTATTACAAGTGCTGTGGGTGTTGCTGTTGATCAATTTGCTTATAAACCTCTACGCCATGCTCCGCGTATTTCGGCACTTATCGGTGCAATTGGTGTTTCTTTTTTTATTGAAAATCTTGCTACTGTACTCTTTAGTGGTGTTCCGAAAGGTGTACAACAGCCAGATTTTCTTGTAACACCATTTTTATGGCATCTAGGATCAGGAGCAGATGGTATCATCAGAATTGCTCCCATGTCTCTGATCGTTCCCGTTGTGTCATTAATTCTTATTTTATTACTGTTATGGATTATCCATAAAACAAAACCGGGTCTTGCTATGCGCGCAATCTCCCATGATATTGAAACAACACGTTTGATGGGTGTGTCTGTCAATAAAGTTATTGCGTTTACATTTGGAATAGGCTCAGCTCTTGCCGCCATAGCAGGCATTATGTGGTCTTTACGTTATCCTCAAATTCAGCCTTATATGGGTGTTCTTCCTGGTCTCAAAGCATTTATTGCTGCTGTTATCGGAGGTATTGGTTCGATACCAGGAGCAATGTTGGGAGGATTATTATTAGGGTTTATTGAAATTATGATTATCGCATTTTTCCCTGCGCTATCTGGATATCGAGATGCCTTCGCTTTCATTTTATTGATTCTGATTCTATTGATATTGCCCACAGGATTAATGGGTAAAAGAAATCAGGAGAAAATCTAATGGCAAAGTCAGCGACAACTGTTTTATCGTGTATAAGTGTTTTAGTTCTCATAGTTTTTTTATTTTATGCTGATAGCCATTTTAATGACTATACGCTTCGTATCATCAATCTGATTGCTATTAATGCGATATTGGCAATTTCGCTTAATTTGATTTACGGTTTCACAGGTATGTTTTCTCTTGGACATGCTGGATTTATGGCTATTGGTGCTTATGTTTGCGCAATTTTACTTCTTTCCCCTGAACAAAAAGAAATGATGTGGATTCTTGAGCCTATTGCTGAACCATTATATCATTTGCAGTTACCTTTTTTTATCGCTGTTGTTATAAGTGGTTTGTGTGCTGCTGTTGTAGGTTTATTAATTGCTTTACCAATATTGCGTCTTGGTGGCGATTATCTTGGAATTGCAACATTAGGTTTTGCGGAAATTATTCGCATTGTCATTACGAACGCAACATCGCTCACAAATGGCTCTTTGGGAATCAAAGGAATACCTCAAAATGCAACATTATGGTGGAACTATGGTTGGCTAGCATTTACAGTTCTCTTTATTGTTCTCTTACTGCAAAGTAATACTGGTAACGTATTACGTGCCATTCGTGATGATGAAATAGCTGCAAAAACTATGGGAATTAATGCTTTTTTCTACCGTAGTTTTTCCTTTACTGTTGGAGCGTTTTTTGCAGGTATAGGTGGCGCATTAATGGCGGCTCTTATTTCAACCATTGATCCAAAAATGTTTAATTTTCTTCTGACTTTTAATATTTTAATGATTGTTGTTGCTGGTGGTCTCGGTTCAATTACAGGGAGCATTATTGGCAGCATTATTATTACAGTTATGCTTGAATGGCTTCGTATTATTGAAAGTCCATTTGACTTAGGTTTTATACATATTCCAGAAACCCCAGGGCTTCGTATGGTTGTTTTTTCTCTTTTATTGCTGGTAATTATCTTGTTTTGGAGAAAAGGGTTAATGGGACAACGAGAATTTTCATGGAATGGAATTTATAGCTTTTTGATACGCAAAAAGCTTTCTAATACTGAGGGAAAGCTATGAACGACAATATCCTTTCACTCAATAATATTGTAATGCGTTTTGGCGGATTAGTTGCTGTAAATAATGTTAATATGGCAATTAAACGAGGAAGTATTACTGGATTAATTGGTCCCAATGGTGCTGGAAAAACAACAGTTTTCAATATGATTTCTGGATTTTATGCTCCTACAAGCGGCATCATTCTTTTTGATGAGAAAAAAATTTCTGGAGCCTCTCCTTATATTATCTGTAGAAGCCATATTGCCAGAACATTTCAAAATATTCGTCTTTTCTCAGGGTTAACGGTTTTGCAGAATGTTATGGTAGGAGCGCATGTTCGACAAAAATATCCTTGGTTTTCTTCAGCTCTATTTTTTTCAAAAGCAATAAAAGAAAAGAAGGAAATTTATAAAAATTCCTTGGAGCTCCTTGAACAGCTACAACTTGATCACCTTGCCAATCAATCGGCAACAGCTTTACCTTATGGTGTGCAACGACGTCTAGAAATTGCACGTGCGTTAGCCACAAAGCCCAAATTGCTTCTTCTTGATGAACCTGTTGCTGGCATGAATCCACAAGAAAGTGAAGATCTTAGAAAATTCATAGCAAAAGTGCAAAAAGACTTTGATCTTACAATTCTTCTTATTGAGCACGATATGAAAGTGGTTATGGGGCTTTGCCAACATATTTTGGTTATGGAATATGGTTGTTGCATTGCCAGTGGTACACCAGATGAAATTCGTAATAACCCTAAAGTTATTGAAGCTTATCTTGGCGGAGATGTTTATGGATATTCTTAAAATAAAAAATCTTTACGTTCATTATGGCGCCATTAAAGCTGTCCAAAATCTTTCTATGTCCATAAAGCGGGGCAGTATTGTCACTTTAATTGGAGCCAATGGTGCAGGAAAAAGCAGTATTGTACGTTCTATTACAGGGCTTAATCGCTCTGTTTATGGAGAAATTACCTATAATGGCAAATCTATTATTAAAAAATCACCAGAAGAGATTTTGCGATTAGGGATTGCTCTAAGCCCTGAAGGACGACGTATCATGCCCCATCTTACTGTTTTAGAGAATCTTCATCTAGGCGCTTATATTCGTCACGATAAGCAGGGAATTTCCCGTGATATTGAATGGATATTTGACCTTTTTCCGCGCCTACGTGAAAGAGCAAAACAGTTGGGAGGAACAATGTCAGGGGGTGAACAACAGATGGTTGCTGTGGGCCGTGCACTCATGAGCAATCCTGATATGGTCATATTAGATGAACCCTCCTTGGGGTTAGCACCACTTCTCGTTCGAGAAATTTTTTCGATTATTCGAAAAATTAATGATATGGGAAAAACTGTTCTTCTTATTGAACAAAATGCATTTGCTGCACTTTCCATAGCTGACTATGCTTATATTTTAGAGGTAGGACATATTTTATTTCACGGTGAAGGAAAAACTATGCTATCTGATTCGCGTGTTAAAGAAGCCTATCTTGGTGGGTAAGACTACGAATTAAGGAAATAGAGCTCATCCCTCCACCATTTAAAAAAGCATTTCTCATTAAGGATGAGAAATGCTCCTTTGTGAATTTTGACTATTACATCCACCATTTTTCTGCACTGAATATTCCTGCTTCTTGTTCAATAATGTGCGCTATCTGAAAAATGACTTCTTCAGAAAAAGGTTTACCAATCAATTGCAATCCTAGAGGTAAACCATTTGATGACAGACCAGCAGGAACAGAAATTCCTGGTAAACCAGCCATATTAACTGGTACCGTAAAAATATCATTAAGATACATTGCTACAGCATCATTTTTTATTTTTTCATCAGCAATACCAAAAGCAGGTGTTGGTGTTGTTGGTGTCAAAATAGCATCAATGCCTGAAGCAAAACATTGGTCAAAATCACGTTTTACGAGTGTTCTTACTTTTTGAGCTCTTAAATAACAGGCATCATAATAACCTGATGAAAGAACATAAGTTCCAACCAGAATGCGCCGTTTGACTTCATCACCAAAACCAACAGAACGCGTATTTTCATACATCTCAATGATGTCTTTTCCAGGCATACGCAAACCAAAACGCACACCATCATAACGCGCTAAATTAGAAGAGGCTTCTGCAGGAGCTATAATGTAATAAGAAGGTAGAGCATATTTTGTATGGGGCAAAGAAATATCTTTAATCTCAGCACCTGCTTCTTTTAACCAATTTATTCCTTTTTGCCAAAGCTCAATAATTTCTGGAGACATTCCATCCACATGATATTCTTTTGGAATACCGATTTTCATTCCTTTGATTGATTGACCAAGATAACTTTCATAATCAGGAACTGGTAAATTGACGGAAGTAGAATCTTTTTCATCAAAAGAGGCCATTGATCTGAGTAAGATAGCACAATCACGAACATCTCTAGCAACAGGTCCAGCTTGATCAAGAGATGAAGCAAACGCGACAACGCCCCATCGCGAACAACGTCCATAAGTTGGCTTTATTCCTACAGTTCCAGTAAAAGCTGCGGGTTGACGTATTGAGCCACCTGTATCGGTTGCAGTTGCACCAGCACAAATTTGTGCAGCAACAGCGGCTGCGGATCCCCCCGAAGAACCACCGGGTACGAGTTTTTCATTTGAGCCTTTTTTTCTCCATGGACTAATAACGGGACCATAATATGATGTTTCGTTGGATGAGCCCATAGCAAACTCATCCATATTAAGTTTTCCTAACATCACAGCACCATCTTGCCATAAATTAGCCGTGACAGTTGATTCATAGTGCGGTTTAAAACCATCAAGGATATTTGAACAGGCTTGAGTATGAATACCATAGGTTGCAAAAAGATCTTTAATCCCTAAGGGAATTCCTTCCAAAAGCCCTTCCTGCCCTTTCGCTAAGCGACTGTCTGATTCAGCAGCCATTTTCATTGCCTGTTCTGCTGTTATTGTTACATAAGCATTTAAAGTTGGATTTGCCAACTCTATTGCTTGTAAATAAGCTTCCGTTAATTCTATTGCTTTGAGATTTTTCTTTGTTAGAGCATCACGAGCTTGCGCAATTGTGAGAGTTGTTAAATCAGTCATATTGGTTCTCAAATTTCAAAAATATAAAAAGTTACTCAACAATTTTTGAGACAAGAAAAAATTTTTCTTCTGTAACAGGGGCATTGGCTACAATATCTGCTGCTTTATCGCCATCTGTAACACTATCTTCACGCATTCGTAGTGTCATCGGCATCACAGATGTTAATGGCTCAACTCCACTGACATCAACTTCATTCAATTGCTCTACAAAACCTAAAATAGCATTGAATTTTTTTGTCACAGGTTCTATCTCATCATCGTGGAGGGCAATCCTTGCTAAATGTGCTATCCGCTTGACTGTCTCTTGATCAACAGACATACTCTTTACGCCTTTCTGCTTTTTTGTTTATTTATTGATCTTTATTCTGGCTATACAAGGCTGCACTTGTAAGTGCAAGAATATTAGATAACATGAATAAAGAATATAACTATAGATCTGAAACATTAAAAAACGTATTATACCTTTATGACTGTTATTAATATAGATGAAGTTATAACACATCTTTTGCCTAGACAAACAATAGCAGGCTTAGATTTAGGGACAAAAACTATCGGAATTGCGATTTCTGATAGGGGGCTGATTGTCTCAAATCCGCGTCCTGTACTACAGCGAAAAAAATTTACAGAAGATGCTTACACACTTATTAAAATTTTTGACCGTGAAAATGTAGGCGTTATTATCATTGGCTTACCTCTTAACATGAATGGAAGCAGTGGCTCTCGTGTTCAAGCAACCAGAGCTTTTGTGAGCAATATGAAAGCTTATACAAAAATTCCATTTGTTTTTTGGGACGAACGTTTATCAACAATTGCTGCGGAACGGTCTCTTTTAGAAATGAATGTATCGCGCGCTAAACGAGCAAGCCGTATTGATTCGGCAGCCGCCGCTTTTATATTGCAAGGTGCTCTCAATAGAATTCAAAACTTTCATCATATGGAAGGATAGAGGACATTGAGCAAATGCCCTGCATTATATCGTGCAATGAGCATCCCGTAAGAAGATCTCCATTGTCCCCCAAGGCGGCTTTCCATATAGGCATTCGCAACATGTTCTATGTCTGTAGAACGTAATGCTGCTGCTGCTGCTGCATAGGCCACCTGTTCAACAAAAAATCTTCCTGCACCTTCATTTGCTAATGCCATATCACCTGCTGACTTAATAATTTCAATTGCTCGGGGTCCCGCTGCTCCAATATCAAGAGCAATTTTTTCCAACAATTTCTGAAACAATCCCGGTGCTTTTTCAGCAATAAGAATGGCATCCTTTACCAATTGATTAGCAGAACTATTTCTCACAATTCGCGCAGGCCCATTATGCAACATTTGTGATAATGGATTATTCTCTATAAAACTTTCAATACCAAGTTGTGCAATAATTTCACCAATAATAGGTACAACCAATTGACTTACATGATAAGCAATAATAGGTGTCATAATGCGGGCAAAAGCTGCTTCAGAACGGTCATTTGCTGCATTGTCAAATGCTCTTGCTAAACGCAAAACCAATGCTTGTGAGGCAGCTATATCTAATGCAATATCTGCAAAAATACGTTCTGTCAGTGGTGGTAAAGGCTGATTGGGCATTTTTTTCCGGAAAAAATCCATACCAAATTGAAGAGCCGCTCGTAAAACACCTGCCGATATGACAGATTGATCGAAACGCATCATCGTCTCGATATCTTTAATAACTTTAAGCCCTTCTCCAGCATTTCCCAAAAGCCAGCCATAACTGCCTTGGAAGTCGACAACCCCCTCTGGTGTTAAAAGTTCTCCAGAACGCTGAATTAAATGACGAATCGATATAGATCCATTTAATGCGCCATTTTCTTGTATGCGTGGAATAAAAAAACAACTTAAATGACCATCTAAATCTGCACTAACAAGATATCCGTCAGCGGTAGGATTAATAACGTTGGTTTTTACAACATTTAAACGATATAGATCACGTTCCATACTTTCATCGAAAGAAATTTTCTTAACACTTGGAAAATTGAAAGCGTATTTTTCAATATCGTCAAATGCACAAGTTAGAGAAGCCGCCTTTTTATGATGAATAGGCTTTGATGAGGAATCATATTGGCGTGATAAAAGTACATTTTGCCATTTTTTGAAGAGCTCAATATCACTAATTAAAACAGCAATAGCTGCACTCGTTATGATAACTTCATTCAAGTGTCCTGTTTCTAAACCAGCAGATAAAGCTAAACGAATCGCACGCGCTTGATAGCGTACTCCATTTTCTGAGCTCGTATTTTCCCAAAGCGAGGTAACCAAACCTGCTTGTCTAGAATATTGTTGAAGAGCTTGATAGGAAGAATGGATCTCTAATCTTTCTGTTGGTTGCCCCCATTCATCATTATAGCATAGTAAAGGCTTATAATGATTCGCTAAGCAAGAAAGTTTCCATGCTTCTCGACTCGCGGCAAAATCCCCTATTTCTTCAAAACTTGTTAACAAAAACTTAGGCAAAGTAGAAGCAATACGAAACATAAGCGTATC
The DNA here is from genome assembly GCF_042196485.1 of Bartonella sp. AD24XZML. Classification (NCBI taxonomy): domain Bacteria; kingdom Pseudomonadati; phylum Pseudomonadota; class Alphaproteobacteria; order Hyphomicrobiales; family Bartonellaceae; genus Bartonella; species Bartonella sp. AD24XZML. Next base: position 94,875 of record NZ_JBHIQH010000104.1, read on the forward strand.
GCTAAGAAATGTATTTTTTCGACGAGTATTTTGCGCAGATACAGCACTCATAGGTATATTCCTACATTCAAATCATTCATATCATAGACTATTTGTCTTTTTAGAGTTAAAAAACATTTATCATATTCAAACAAATGCTTGTTTAACCTGTTTAGAGAGAGATAAAGAAGAATGCTATGATGCAAGATAATTTTTTTCCACTTTTCCCTCATCAACATCTTTTAGCTATTAAAGATCTGAGTGTACAAGATCTTAATACATTGCTTGATCGTGCAGAAGCAAATGTTATCCTTTCTAACAAAATTGATAAAATAAAATCTACTTTGCATGGACGGACTCAAATTAATCTCTTTTTTGAAGCCTCTACGCGAACACAATCTTCTTTTGAATTAGCGGGTAAAAGGCTAGGTGCACACGTGATGAATCTTGCGATCGGCAACTCATCTGTAAAAAAGGGAGAAACATTACTTGATACAGCTACAACTCTCAATGCGATGAAGCCAGATATACTGGTTTTTCGCCATAACAGTGCAGGAGCGGCAGCTTTATTAGCGCAAAAAGTTGATTGTTGTGTTATTAATGCAGGTGATGGTGCCCACGAACATCCAACCCAAGCTTTATTAGATGCTCTAACCATTAAAAAGGCAAAAGGTCGTATTGAAGGATTAACTGTTGCGATTTGCGGAGATATCTTACACTCACGTGTTGCCCGTTCTAATATCTTGTGTCTCAATGCTTTGGGTGCTCGTGTTCGTGCTGTTGCTCCTTCAACACTCTTACCCGCAGAAATTGCTCATATGAGTGTTGAGGTTTTTAACACGATGAAAGACGGTCTTAAAAATGCTGACGTTATCATGATGTTGCGCTTACAGCATGAACGAATGACAGGCTCTTTTATTCCCTCTACGCGTGAATATTTCCATTATTTTGGCTTACATAAAGAAAATTTAGCCTATGCCAAAAATGATTCTATTATTCTGCACCCTGGCCCATTAAACCGTGGTGTAGAGATTGCATCCGACATAGCAGATGGACCACAAAGTATGATTCATACACAAGTAGAAATGGGAATTGCAGTGCGTATGGCTGTCATGGAGGCTCTATTAGATTCACGAGCAAAGATCAGTGGAGAAAAAAAATGATAAAACCAGTTGTTTTTCAAAATGCTCGTATTATTGATCCTTCGCGCGCAATCGATGAAATTGGTACAGTTATTGTTGAAAATGGACGAATTATAGCCGCTGGAAAAGAAGCTCTGAATCAGGGGTTTCCTGAAGAAGCAGAAGTTATTAACGCACAAAACAAAGCAATTCTCCCTGGACTTGTTGATGCGCGCGTTTTTGTTGAAGAATTAGAGAACGAACATTGTGAAACAATTACATCAGCAAGTTACGCGGCCGCAGCAGGTGGTATTACTTCCTTTCTTATGATGCCAAACACGCATCCAGTTATCGATAATGTAGCACTCGTTAAATTTATTACGCATACAGCACAGGAAATGTCATTGGTCAATATTTATCCCGTTGCTTCAATCACACAAGGTTTCAACGGACAAGAAATAACCGAATTTGGTTTGCTCAAAGATGCAGGAGCCGTTGCCTTTAGTGAAGGAAAAACAACACTTCAAAATTCATCTGTTATGCGGCGTGCAATGACTTATGCACGCGATTTTGATGTTCCATTGATGCATGAAACGCAAGATAAAGATCTTACAGGGCAAGGTGTGATGAATGAAGGACTGCTTGCCAGTTGGCTTGGTCTTTCTGGCATCCCTCGCGAAGCAGAAGTTATCCCACTTGAAAGAGATCTACGTTTAGCAGCATTAACGCAAACACGCTATCATGCCGCTCAAATATCGACAGCACTCTCTGCTGATGCACTTCGTTTAGGTAAAAAACGCAGTGAGAAAATTTCAGCGGGTGTATCTATTAATCATTTATCTTTCAATGAAAATGACATTGGTGAATATCGCACTTCTTTTCGCTTAATGCCCCCATTGCGTACAGAAGAAGACCGTGTAGCAATGATTGAAGCAATAAAGGATGGGATTATAGATGTTATTGTCTCTTCTCATGATCCTCAGAGTATCGACACAAAACATTTACCATTTAATGACGCGGCAGTTGGCGCTATTGGTATGGAGACCTTATTGAGCGCAGCCTTACGCCTTTATCATAATGAGAGCCTATCTCTTCTACGGATAACGGAACTTTTGTCAACGGCGCCTGCAAAGCTCTTTGGACTCAATGCAGGAACACTCAAAAAAGGGGCTCATGCAGACCTTATTGTGGTTAATCTTGAAGAACCATGGGTTGTTTCGAAAGAGAAGCTCTATTCACGTTCAAAAAATACCCCTTTTGAGAATGCGCGTTTTCAAGGACGCGTGCTCCAGACCTTTGTGAAAGGGAAAAACGTTTTTAAACTTGATCAACAAATTTAATGAGATTCTTAATGAATGAAGCAGAAATATTTTTTCAATCCACTCCATGGTTTATTTTCCTCATATCTTATCTCATTGGCTCGATTCCATTTGGTCTTCTTTTAACGAAATTGTTCAAAATTGGTGATATAAGAACAATCGGTTCCGGCAATATTGGAGCAACAAATGTTTTACGAACAGGAAATAAAAAGCTTGCTGCTCTAACACTTCTTTGTGATATGTTGAAAGGAACTATCGTTGTTTTCGTTATAAAGTTTTTTAGTGATCCGCTAAACAATAGTATCCTTGTTTCTCTAGCAGGATTTTTTGTTTTCTTAGGACATCTTTTCCCCGTATGGCTTAAATTTAAAGGTGGCAAAGGTGTTGCTACCTATCTAGGAGTCTGCTTAGGAATCTATTGGCCTGCAGCAATTATTTTTATTATTGTATGGATAACGATTTTTCTCCTCATGCGTTATTCTTCATTATCTGCGCTTATTGCTGTTACGATCACACCGATATTTGTTTTTTATTTTTCCGCTTCTTATTTCTATTGTATGCTGATTGTGATGAGCGTATTTGTGTTTATAAAACATTCTGCAAATATCGGTAGATTATTAATTGGGGAAGAAAGTAAGATTGGTACGCAACACGGAGATAAATAAAGGAATCCTGCTTACTGATCGTCAACGTCTAAGCTGGTTACGGTTATTGCGCAGTGAAAATATTGGAGCTGTTAGTTTTTGCAATCTCATTGATCATTATAAAACAGCAGAAAATGCTCTGGCAGCACTGCCAGAGCTTAGTAGAAAAGGTGATGGTTCTGCATCTATTAAAATAGCAAGCTTAAAAGATGCAGAAAAAGAAATGCAAGAAGCTGAAAGATTAGGTGTCCGGTTTATCGGTATGGGAGAACCAGATTATCCAGCTTTTCTTAAGGTTACAGAAGCCCCTCCGCCGCTTATTGCTATCAAAGGTAATGTTTCAATTTTTCAAAAAACTTCTATTGGAATTATAGGTTCTCGAAATGCTTCAGCTGCGGGAAAAAAGCTTACGGCTCAATTTGCGCGTTTTCTCGGAGAAGCAGACTTTGTAACAATTTCTGGACTCGCTCGTGGAATTGATAGCGTTGCGCATCAAGCAAGTTTAAAAACAGGAACTGTTGCAGTCATGGCGGGAGGAATTGATCATATCTATCCTCCTGAAAATAAAAAGTTGCATGAAGATATTATTGCCAACGGTGGAGCCATCATCAGCGAAATGCCCATTTCTTGGAAGCCGCGTGCTATCGATTTTCCAAGAAGAAACCGTATTATTGCAGCTCTATCACTTGGTCTCTTGGTTGTAGAGGCAGCCCTGCGCTCAGGGTCCTTAATTACCGCACGTCAAGCAGCTGAAATGGGACGGTTGATTTTTGCCATTCCCGGTTCTCCACTTGATCCAAGATCTGTTGGTACAAACAATCTTATCAAAGATGGTGCTCTACTCACCACACATCCTTCTGACATTATAGAAACACTTACGCCATTAATTTCACCGCTTCCAAATTCGCAACTCAATTTTTTTGAGGAACCATCCTCTTTACAACTTGAAAAGGAGAATTTTAATTTAGCAGATGAAAAAAACAGTGATCTCTCTTTAGCAGATGATGATGCAGCACGTGCAGCAGTTCTCTCCGCTCTTTCAACAACGCCAATCGATTTAGACACACTCAGTATCCACTCAGGTGTTTCACTCCCAGCTCTCTACCTCTTGTTGGTAGAACTCGACCTTGCTGGAAAGCTTATTCGACACTCTGGTGGTTGTGTGTCATTGTCGAATCTTGATCTTCCCCAAGAGCCTCAGCACTATTAATAATGCTTTGCCCTTCTTTGGCAACCATATCCAAAAGCAATGCTAAAAGCGGACTGTGCGCCTGACGCGCCATTTGATTCATTTGCTTTGACATGTCTGTAATATATTGGATAACTTTTAAATGATTTATAAACATAATCCTCTATCCTTGAGCATTTCCCCTCCTACCTCTCAATAGACGTTATCTTAGTATTTCGCCGTATGTTTTTGTAATAACAGTGGAAAATAAATTGTGTAATTCTATATAGGGTGTACTCTAATAATGACAATCATAAGTTGTACAATATTCATGTTTTTTATATGGCTAATATTTTTTTATGTGCTCTTAAGCAATTGGCATTAGCTATTCGCGTAAAAGGCGTTTATAAAAAAATTTTTATTTCAATATTTGGGTAAAATTATGAATATCGTTATCGTTGAATCTCCAGCAAAAGCAAAAACAATTAATAAATATCTTGGGTCTCAATACAAAGTTGTCGCATCATTTGGACATGTTCGTGATTTGCCTGCAAAAGATGGTTCTGTTTTACCGGATCAAGATTTTTCTATGAAATGGGATATAGATTCTGGTGCCGCTAAACGTTTAAATGAAATAGCAAAAGCCGTTAAAGAAGCCGATAGTCTTATATTAGCAACAGACCCTGATCGTGAAGGGGAAGCTATTTCATGGCATATTCTGGATGTTCTCCGTCAAAAAAAAGTTTTAAAAGATAAACCTATTAAAAGAGTTGTCTTCAATGCCATCACCAAAAAGTCTGTGCTTGATGCTATGAACAATCCACGTGATATTGATACATCACTTGTAGATGCTTATCTTGCACGTCGCGCTCTTGATTATCTCGTTGGTTTTACACTTTCACCTGTTTTATGGCGTAAACTCCCTGGTGCGCGTTCAGCAGGACGCGTTCAATCGGTTGCTTTGCGTATTATTTGTGATCGTGAATCAGAAATAGAACATTTTATCAAAGAAGATTATTGGTCCATTACAACACAGTTAAAAACCATCCGAAATGATAGTTTCCAAGCAAGATTGACAATGTTTAATCAAAGAAAAATAGGCAAGCTTGATATTCAATCTCAAGAACAAGCAGACCAAATTCGCTTTATGTTGGAGCAAGCCCAATACCATACACTCAGTGTTGAAGCAAAACCTACAAAGAGAAATCCTTTTCCTCCATTTACAACCTCCACACTACAACAAGCAGCTTCTTCAAAATTAGGATTTTCAGCTTCTCGCACTATGCAAATTGCCCAAAAACTTTATGAAGGCATTGAAATTAATGGTGAAACGGCAGGGCTTATTACTTATATGCGTACCGATGGTGTGCAGATAGCACCTGAGGCTATTGATTCAGCAAGAAAAGTTATTCATGAAACTTTCGGAAAAGACTATATTCCTGAAAAGCCACGTTTTTATTCAACAAAGGCAAAAAATGCACAGGAAGCACACGAAGCGATCCGTCCAACAGATTTTCAACGCAATCCTAGTCAAGTCCGTAATTTTCTCGATAGCGATCAAGCAAAGCTCTATGAGCTGATATGGAAGCGTGCTATTGCCAGCCAAATGCGCTCTGCTGAAATTGAACGTACAACTGTTGAAATTGAAGCACAGACAGGAGAAAACTGTGCAAATCTACGGGCAACAGGATCTGTTACTCGCTTTGATGGCTTTATTTCCGTCTACACGGATCAACGAGACGAAGAAAATAATGAAGAAAATGAAACAACACGTTTACCACAAATAAACACTGGTGAAGCACTTACAAAAGAAAAAGTTGAATCTGTACAACATACCACAGAGCCCCCTGCTCGTTATTCTGAAGCTTCATTAATTAAAAAGCTTGAGGAGTTAGGAATTGGTCGTCCTTCAACTTATGCATCCACATTGGCGACATTGTGTGACCGTGGATATATTGTCATTGATAAACGAAAGCTTATTCCCGATGCCAAGGGACGTATTGTTACAGCCTTTCTTGAAAATTTTTTTAATCGCTATGTAGAATATGGTTTCACAGCAGATCTTGAAGAAAAGCTGGATCTTATCTCTGATGGCAAACTTTCTTGGAAAGACGTATTGCGAGATTTTTGGGATGGATTTAATGCATCTATTATCAATATCCAAGAACTCCGTATAACTAATGTTCTTGATGCTTTAAATGTAACATTAGCACCTCTCGCCTTTCCTGAACGCGAAGATGGAAGTGATGTACGTTCCTGTCCTCTTTGTAAAAATGGTCAATTATCATTAAAACTTGGGCGTTATGGTGCTTTTGTTGGCTGTTCCAATTATCCCGAATGTAAATACACACGCCAACTTGGTACAGATACTGGAGAAGAGAATGAAGCTGTACGCAATGATGAACCTGTTATACTTGGTATTGAACCTGAAACAGGAAAAGAGATCTCTCTTCGTAATGGCCGGTTTGGTCCCTATATTCAACTTGGTGAAAGCAAAGAAGTTAAGCGTGCAGGATTACCAAAAGAATGGCAGGCAGAAAATGTAACCCTTGATAAAGCCTTGGCTTTACTATCCCTTCCCCGTGAAATTGGCATTCATCCTGAAACTGGAAAAACAATCACGGCTACGATTGGACGATATGGTCCCTATCTTAGCCATAACGGAAAATCTGCGCGCCTTCTTCATGCAGATGAAGTTTTTGATATTGGTATCAATCGCGCTGTTACAGTATTAGCAGAACAACAAGAAAACAAAACCAGGCAAAGCAGAACAACACCTGAAGCATTGGCAACATTAGGAGAGCATCCCGAAGGAGGAACCATTACTGTGCGCAACGGGCGTTATGGTCCTTATGTCAATTGGGGTAAAATTAATGCAACATTGCCAAAAGATAAAGATCCCATTAGTGTAACTCTTCCAGAGGCACTAGAACTTATATCGGCTAAAGCATCGAGTAAAAAAACAACTTCAAAAAGAGCTTCTTCTAAAACAAAAGCAAAAATAAAAGAGACATAAATTTTGGCTAAAGGTGAAAAAAACATAAAATATCTCTCTTCATTCAAGGGGAAAACTTTTCCCAATAAGGAAGCAATCCTTTCCTTTATAATTGAGAATCCTAACCACTCAAGTAAACGAGAAATCGCTAAAGCTTTTAACTTAAAAGGCGATTCTCGTATCTGGCTTAGAGATATGTTACGTGAGTTAAAGGATCAAAATCTCATATCTAAACACCACAAAAGAGCAATAAGCAAAGGAAAATTACCCCCTGTTTCTTTAGTAAAAATTAGCGGACGTGATAAAGATGGAAGTTTTATTGCACAACCTCTTGAATGGGAAGATTCTCCAAAGCCCAATATTGAAATACACTCTTTTCATCACATAAAAGGAAGTAATATTGGTGTTGGAGATCATATTCTTGTAAAAGTTTTTCGAAATAAAAATTCTGAAAGCTCAAGCCATCCTTATACGGGACGAATTATTCGTAAAATTGACGTATCTCCCAAAAGCGCATTTGCTATTGTACGAAAATTGGAAAATAATCAATGGCGCCTTGATCCTATAGACCGCAAAACCAATGAACTCATTGTTGAAATGTCTCCAGAAATGAAGATTCAAATTGGTGATCTCGTTGAAGTCGAAATAAAAAAAAATACTGGTTACGGATTAAAGAGCGCAAAAATAAAGAATGTTTTAGGGCACATTAAGAGTGAGAAAACACTCTCAATGATAGCGCTTCTTTCGAAAGGAATTCCTTATATTTTTCCTGAAAGTGTTCTTGAGCAAGCCAAACATATCAAAGCTGCCAATATGGATAATCGTGAAGATTGGCAACAATTACCCTTTATTACAATTGATCCACCAGATGCAAAAGACCATGATGATGCAGTTTATGCAACCAAGGATAAGGATCCAGCAAATAATGATGGTTGGATTATTATTGTAGCCATTGCAGATGTTTCTTATTATATCAAAACAGGAAGCGCCTTAGATAAAGAAGCATTGAAACGTGGAAATTCTGTTTATTTTCCCGATACCGTTGTGCCAATGTTACCTGAACGCCTTTCTCATGATTTATGTTCTCTGCGTGAAGGAAAAGAAAGACCAGCTTTAGCCGTTCGCATGATTTTTGATGCAAACGGTAATAAACGAAAACATAGTTTTCATCGTACTATGATTCGTGTAAGAGCCAAACTTTCTTATCAAGAAGTACAATTGGCAATTGAAGGTAATATAAATGAAAAAATAGCCCCTCTTTTTGAGAGCATTTTGCACCCCTTATGGGAAGCCTATGCATGCCTTAAAGCTGCGCGAAATCGTCGCCAACCACTAGAATTAGAAATTGCAGAAAAAAAGATTATTCTTGATCAAAATGGATGCATAAAAGATGTTGTGAGTGAAACACAATTAGAAGCGCATCGTTTAATTGAAGAGTTTATGATACAAGCCAATATTGCAGCTTCTGAAACATTAAAACAACATCACCAGCCGCTCATTTATCGTATTCATGAAAAACCTTCTCTTGCTAAGCAAGAAATACTTCGGAGCTTTCTTCAAAGTTTGGGGATACCACTCTCCCGCGTAAGCGAACTTACCTCAGCGCGCCTTAATAGAATTTTAGAAAAGGTCGCTCATACTCAACAACAAGAACTAGTCAATCAAGTTATTTTGCGTTCACAATCACAAGCAGAGTACAACCCTAAAAATAGTGGCCATTTTGGTTTGAATTTGCAGAACTATACACATTTTACATCACCAATCCGTCGTTATGCTGATCTCATTATTCATCGAGCACTCATTAAAGCTCTCAAATTAGGAAATGATCAATTAACAGATACACAAGAACAAAATCTTGCAGAAATTGCTACGCAAGTTTCTTTATACGAACGCCGTGCAATGATGGCTGAAAAAGAAACGATAGATCGGCTTGTTGCTCACTATTTAACGAATAAAATCGGTCGTATTTTTACAGGCCGCATTTCCGGAGTTACAAAAGCAGGTCTTTTTATCTCACTTGATAAACTCAATACAGATGGTTTTGTCCATATTTCTACACTTAAAAATGATTATTATCATTTTGATGAAGCACAACATGTTCTTGTAGGACAGCGTAGCCATAAAGGCTATCAGCTCAGTGATGTTGTAGAAGTAAAACTTATAACGGTACAACCTTTTGCTGGCGCTTTATGCTTTGAACTGTTAACAAAACCTCGTCCAATAAAATTTTTACCGACATCCTACCATAAAAACAAATTAAAAAAACAAAATTATACTCTTTATGGGAAAAGAAAAAATTAAGCTTCTTTCCCTCAATTAAATAGAATATGAATAATAAATTCAATTTAAGAAATGACTTATATTATATAATATTTATATTATTTTATATATACAATCTTCTTTCTCTAGTATACAAGAGGATAAATTTTATTATTAATTCTATAATAACCATATAGAAATCTTGCAGTTTTTTATACTTAGAAAATGAGAGAAACTGCAAAGGATAGTTTTGGCTTCCTTTCATTTCAGCTCATCTTTTCATTGTTTAAATAAACAAGAGTACCTTAAGCCATTCTCATGAAAAAAAAACCTTTTGACTCTCAAAATAATTCTTTGCGTGCAATTATTGCCGCTATTGCAACCATTGGCACTGTTGGAACAGCTTTGGCAATGGGAACACAACTTGTTTCTCTTCTTATGGCAGAGAAAGGACTTTCCAACAGTACAATCGGCTATAGTGGAACAGTTGGTGGAATCGCCACAATTATTGCAGCTATTTTTACGTCTCGAATCGCCTTATGCTTAGGAAGCGCTCAAACAATATTGCTTATGATGGCGATAGGATCTTTAAGTTTTTTAGGATTCTATTTTTTTGATCCCATATGGGTTTGGTTTATTTTAAAGTTTATATTACATTTCAGCATGACAGTTATGTTTATCCTGTCAGAGTTTTGGATCAACAGTTATGCTCCCCCCAAAAAACGCGGTTTGATCCTTTCTATTTATGCTATTGTCTTAGGATTAGGGTTTATAATAGGTCTAACGCTGCTAGCAAAAGTGGGAACACAAGGATTTATTCCTTTTGCTGTTGGATATAGCCTTATTATGCTTGCTACTATACCAATTTTTACCGCTTGGAAATTAAGTCCAGAATTTCAAAAAAATCAATATATGCCATTGTTTCGTTATCTTTTTCACGTTCCAAGTGCAATGATGGCGGTCCTTGTTTACGGGGCCATTCAAATGGGCGTATTAACTCTTATAATACCCTTTAGTTTATCCATTGGTTATAATGAGAATGAAGCAGCACATTTTATGGCAACCCTTGCACTTGGGAATATTTTTCTCTTAATTCCTATCAGCATTATAAGCGACTACGCCAAAGATCGACGCTACCCACTGATGAGTTGCGCTATTCTAGGTTTTATAGGAACTTTTATAGTACCATGGATTCTTCAATATCCATGGATTCTGATGCTTGATTTGTTTTTTCTGGGTGGTGTATCAGCGAGCCTTTATACAATTAGTCTTGCACATTTAGGAGCCCGTCTCAAGGGGCAAGAACTTGCTGCTGCTAATTCTGCTTTTATTTTTTGTTATGGAATTGGTATGCTCATCGGACCGATCTTTATCGGAAAATCCATGGATATCTTTAAACCTTTCGGTTTTTCAATAGCCATGGCTGTTTTTTTCGGTTTATATGTCATTTTGGTGTTTGTCCAACTTATGAGAAAATTAATCAGCTCTTGACTTTTTTGAGAACATCCGTAGTGTTGCCGGAAAATCTGATGATGTTGGAAATAAGTTTTGACAGCAATAATATTTTTTCAGTATAAATAGGGTGTTTACATTATGGCTAAAGCAGCAACCATTAAGATCAAGCTTTTATCAACTGCAGATACTGGTTTTTTCTATGTAACAAAGAAAAACAGCCGTACAATGACAGATAAAATGAGCAAGCGTAAATATGATCCAGTTGTAAAAAAACACGTTGAATTTAAAGAAACAAAAATTAAATAAATAGAATTATCATTGAATTGATAGATTTTATACTCCAAAAGAAATGTGGGAGTATTGCTCTTCAACGTTATTTTTGAGGGGTGTTTTTTTTATTTCCTTAAGTTTAAAAAGTTTACTTTAAAATTTGTTTTTGTACGGATTTAGATAAGTTGAATTATTATTTAAGTTGCTTACATATATTCTGCATGAGTATTTGATTATTGTGATATCTAACGAAAACTTTGTCATTAAAACGAGACATTGTTTCGTCATATGAATAAAGTTTCTCGGGTGAATTATAAACAATACTAAAATAGAGTTATAATAATGTTAGCAGTTTCTTTATTTCATGAAAAAATCTTTTTCTCATTTTAATCTAAGAGGCTTTAATCTAAAAGTAATCGGTTTCAGTATTTTTGTCGCTGCTAGCATTCTTATCATTATGTCAACTTATTTTAAGAAAATTCAGCGGTTGCCTCAAAAAGAAAAATTTTCTTCTCAAAACTCTGTTGAAGGAAATGCATTAATCATTGATGGTGATACCATTATGATTTCTTCAATTAAGATTCGACTAGCTGGAATTGATGCTCCTGAACTCCACCAATTTTGTGGAAAAAAGAAAGCACGCTACCCTTGTGGGCTTGAAGCAAAGAAATATTTAGAACAATTATTAAAAAATAAAATTGTTACATGTCACTGGCAAAAAACAGATAAATATCGCCGTATTCTTGCAACATGTAAAACAAAACAAGTTAGCAATATCAACGCAACACTTGTACATAATGGTTGGGCTGTAAATTATTATGAATACCCCAAAGAAGAGCAAGAAGCTAGAAAGAAAAAGAAAGGAATATGGGCATCAAGTTTTCAACGACCAAAAGAATGGCGCAAAGCAAATCCTCGCACAGAATAAGAAAAATATTTTTTAATTTTATTTACTAATGAAACAATGTAGCCCAATTATCAAACTTGAAAAAGAGATCTATTCCTGTCGTTTTTGCGTCCAACAACCCCATTATTTTCCTCCTCTTCCTCATGAACCAAACCCTGTCGTTTATTTATCCGATACTGCTTCGATTGCAATTGCAGGCCAAGCACCAGGGTTGCGTGTCCATAAAACTTCTATCCCTTTTAATGATCGCTCTGGTGAAAAATTGCGTAATTGGTTGGGTGTCACGAAAGAAGAATTTTATAATAAATCTCTTTTTGCTATTGTTCCTATGGGATTTTGTTTTCCAGGTTATGACAAAAATAAAGCTGATTTACCACCAAGACGTGAATGTCGAGAAATATGGCATGAAAAGATATTTCAGGCAATGCCTCAAATAAAGCTTGTTCTTGCTATTGGCAGTTATGCGCAAAAGTGGCACATTACAGAATTAAAACATAAAACCGTTTCTGCAACTGTTGGTGATTGGAGAAATATTCTTTCCATTCCTCAACCTCGAGGCTATAATGTTATGCCTTTGCCTCATCCGTCATGGCGAAATACTTCTTGGTTACAGAAAAACCCATGGTTTAACGATGAGCTTATTGTATATCTGCGTCGTTTAGTGCGTAAATTTTTATAAATTAAAATATTGAGAAAAAATATGGATCGTCTTGACCGAAAAATTTTACATCTTTTGCAAGAAAATGCGACACTTTCTGTTGCTGATATTGCTAAAAAAGTGGGGCTTTCGACCACTCCTTGCTGGCGTAGAATTCAAAAACTTGAAGAAGATGGCGTCATTCAGCGTCGTGTTGCTGTTCTTTCTCCAGAAAAAGTAAACGCACACGTCACTGTTTTTGTGTCTATTCGCACAAATACACATAGTCATGAATGGTTTAAGCGTTTTTCAAAAATTGTGGAAGAATTCCGTGAAGTCATTGAATTTTATCGAATGAGTGGAGATATTGACTATTTATTGCGTGTTGTTGTGCCCAACATTGAAGCTTATGATCTTTTTTATAAAAAATTAATTTCTAAAATTGACATCCGTGATGTCTCTTCTTCTTTCGCAATGGAACAGATTAAATATACAACAGAACTTCCACTTAATTATATTAAATTACACGACAAGACGCATGAACAAAGCTCTTAAGATTTTTTATATCCGTCTTATGATCTTTTAGGCATTCAAACTTTCTTGTTAAAAAACCACCATTTGTGCATGTGTTAAAACAGCAGCTTTGACAATACCAGCTGCCATAGCTGCTCCTGTCCCTTCACCAAGACGCATCCCCAAATCTAGAAGTGGTTCTTTGCCAATTTTTTTTAAAAGTTTACGATGAGCTGTCTCAGAAGAAACATGTCCAACAAGGGTATGATCAAGAGCTTTTGGATGCATTTTATAAAGAACCGCTGCAGCTGCTGTTGCCACAAAACCATCTAAAATAACGGGTATTTTTTCTATTCTTGCTGCTAAAATAGCACCAACCATAGCAGCAATCTCACGTCCTCCTAAGCGACGCATTATCTCAAAAGGATCATTAAAATAATCCTTATGCAAAGAAATGGCTGTCTTAACCGCTGCAATTTTACGCTGATAAAAATCACCTTCTGATTCCATAGCATTTCCTGTCCATTCTTCCACTTCCCCTCCAAACAATGCTAAGCATAAAGCTGAAGCTATTGTTGTGTTTCCAATTCCCATTTCTCCAATACATAAAAGATCTGTACCACCCGCAATGGATTCCATTCCAAATGCCATTGTAGCAGCCGCACTCCGCTCATCCATTGCGGCATTCTTCGTAATATTCATTGTTGGATATTCCAATGCTAAATCAAAAATTTTTAATCCAAGATCATAAGCAATACAAATTTGATTGATAGCAGCTCCACCAGAGGCAAAATTTTCTACCATTTTTTGTGTCATAGATTGTGGAAATGGTGTAATATTCTCCTCTACAATACCATGGTTTCCAGAAAAAATAGCAACCAAAGGTCGGGTTACGATAGGTTTTTCTGTACCCCTCCACCCCGCATACCAAACAGCAATATCTCCTAGTTTTCCCAATGTTCCTTGCTCTTTTGTTAAGTTTTTTTGCCGTTTTTTTGCCAAAATTATAGAAAACTCATCAGCAACAGGTAAATTTGTAAGCAAAGCACGAAAATCATCAAATGGACTAGCGATCATAAGGATACCTTTTAAAATCTACAATGTTTATGAAAATCACGTCATATATACAGGATATGAATAATTTATTGTTTTTTTAACAGTGCTTTAAAAATGTTAAATACTATGAAAGCAATAATTTCTACATTCTATTTTCTACCCAATAACAAACGTGCAAGATTCAAAATGTTATTAATATCTTATGACTACCTTTACAGTGATACCCTTAAGCTATTTTTTATTTAATAGGCATAATCAGCATGCCGTTTAATATATAAATTCTAACATTCTTATTCATAATAAAAGTTATAAACTTTCAAAAACTTATAAAATTGAAGAGATCAAAATTATCGCAAAGAAATCAAAACGCAAAGGATCTCAACTTTAATATATGTTAATTGTCTGACTGTTATTAAATGAGAGCATAAAAAGCTTCTTTTAAAGTACATATATCTGCGTTTGGTTTTGTCGCATCATTTGATAGTATTTGCCGCCATCGACGTGCCCCACCCCGCCCATGAAATAAACCAATCATGTGACGCGTCACATGAGAAAGCCGTCCCCCCGATGCAATATGTCGAGCCGCATAATCACACATAACCTCAATAAGATCACTCTCACTTAGACTATTCTGCGACTCACCATAGAGTTCAAAATCAATATGTTTTAACAAAGTTGGATCATGATAAACTTGGCGACCAACCATGACAGCATCACAGAAAGTTAAGTGTTCTTTGATCTCATCAATCGATTTAATTCCACCATTTATCCCAATGAATTTATGAGGATATTGACGTTTTAATTTGTAAACCCTTTCATAATTAAGGGGCGGAATATTGCGATTTTCTTTCGGACTCAATCCTTGTAGCCATGCCTTGCGTGCATGTATCCAGAGCGCATCACATCCAGCATTCCAAACCTGATTAGCCAAAAGATCTAACGCTAACTCTTCATCTTGTTCGTCCACTCCAATCCGACATTTGACAGTTACAGGTATAGTAACCTCTCGTTTCATTGCTTCTACGGCATTTGCCACAATGTCTGGATGTAGCATCAAACAAGCTCCAAAGACCCCTGCTTGAACACGATTTGATGGGCAACCAACATTGAGATTTATTTCGTTGTAGCCAAAATCCTCAGCAATTCGTGCAGCTTCTGCTAACTTTTTCGGATCTGCCCCCCCTAATTGTAATGCAACTGGACGTTCTTTGTCGCTAAAAGCCAACAATTGTTCACGAACACCATGAATGACAGCATCTGCTACCATCATTTCCGTATAAAGGAGAGCTTTTTTCGTTAAAAGACGATAAAAAAACCTGCAATGTCGGTCTGTCCAGTCCAACATTGGTGCTACTGCAAATTTTATAGGGGATGGAAGGTTGTAAAATATCATGAGGGTATTACTCTCAAGTCTCTATAGCTCTCTCTTTATACATAAAAAAATACTTACTTTTAGTTTACGGAAAATTTTATTCTCTTATACTATCATGAGTATAATAACAGCTCATTATTGATATCAAGGTTTACTACAATCAATCATGCCAAAACACAATATCGCATTTCTCATAGATTAGTGTTCAGGTATATAAACATGAAAAAAGAAGATTTTTACTATAATATAAAAAACTCATTTATAAGTTCTTCTTACGCTCTTCAAGCCTCTCCCCTTACATGATTTAGTACAGCGTTTAAGATAATAAATGCTAAACTAACACATTATACAATTTTTCATGATCGATTTAATTTTCTTTAGATTTTTTTAACTCATTGTACAAATAAACGATACAGAAAGTAGCTTTATCTTCTCCTAAAGAAGAAAAAAACCTTATTTCACACGAATCTAATTATAAATTACTTTTTATCAATGAGTTCTTTTTGGTGATATTCTTAGATTTCACTTTATAAGATAGACAAATTTCATCTTAAATATTCTATCTAATTTTGCCATTTTATGATTCTTGCAAAAAAAACTAAAATCAGGGTATAGACAACCATTGCCTTTTTAATATCTATAACTAATATCGGTATCTCTCGAAGGAAAATATTTTACAATATTGCAGATACAATCTGTAAAATGAAATGATCATAAACGTTGTTCAATCTCTTGTTGGCTTTGCATATAGGAAGAAAGAGTATCAACCTCTTGTTCATTAAATAGGAGTCCCAGTTTTGAACGACGCCATAACACATCTTCACATACTTTAGCCCATTCTTTTTCCATCAACCATTTTACTTCTACTTCATAAAGCCCATGTCCAAAATTTTTTCCTTTATTTGCCTTACCATGTGCAAAGATCACCAACGCTTCCGTACCGTAGGAGCGTGCAAGCCTGCGATGTGTAAAAGCATCTAAATCTGGCATTAAAAGAGCAATCCTATTTTCGATTGTATCTAATTTGTTATAGGGAAAATCACCCCCTGGAAGTACTGCCTTAGCCGTCCATGATGCTCCCTTTTTACCAAGCTCTTTTTCAACAAATTTCATCGCATCTTCAGCCAACTTACGATAAGTTGTAATCTTTCCACCATAAAGATTAAGTATCTTTGGTGTCGTTCCTGTTCCCATTTCTTTTAAAACATAATCGCGCGTAATTTCTTGTGCTTTTGAAGCTCCATCATCATAGAGTGGACGAACTCCAGAGTAAGACCAGACAATCGTTTCAGGCAACACTGGTTGTATGAAATATTCACTGGCTGCTGCACAAATATAATCAATTTCTGTATCAGTAATATGAACGTCAGCCGGATCTCCTTGATAATTACAATCTGTTGTTCCAAGTAAGGTAAACTCTTCTTGATACGGAATAGCAAATATAATACGCCCATCACCATTTTGAAAAATATAAGCACGATCATGAGTATAAAGCTTGGGAACCAAAATATGAGAACCTCTAACAAGCCGTACTGGTGGATGTTCTTTACAATCTAATATGCTTGCCAAAACATGATCAATCCAAGGTCCTGTCATATTCGCGACATAAGAAGCTGTGACACTATATTCTTTGCTACTTAACTTGTCTTGAAGAAATATACGCCATTTATTGTCTTCTTTTTTTAAAGAGAGAACTTCTGTTCGTACTTTTATATCAGCTCCCCACTTTTCTGCATCACGAGCATTGCCAATAACTAAACGCGCATCATCTACTCTTGCATCAGAATATTCAAAACCTCTCTGATATTCTTTCTTCAGTGTAGAGCAAAATTTTTGTGAAAAATTAATCGTTTTACTGCGCCACAACTTCTGATTCCAATTCCCTAAATAATCATAAATAAAAAGTCCAAAACGCAACATCCAAGCAGGGCGCAATTCTTTATGATAAGGAAGGAGAAAACGCAAAGGACGCACAATATGTGGAGCCATACGTAAAATGATCTCGCGTTCTTTCAATGCTTCACGAACAAGTTTGAACTCATAGTGTTCAAGATAACGAAGCCCACCATGAATAAGCTTTGTTGACGCACTTGAGGTCCCAGATGCAAGATCGTTCATTTCAGCCAATCCCACTTTAAAACCGCGTCCTGCTGCATCTCTTGCCAATCCACAGCCGTTTATCCCTCCTCCAATAATAAACAGTTCATAATGTGTTATGGTTTTCATAATTTCACTTTTTATTATTTAATTTTGTTTCTCAGTACTCAATAAAGCAACAGGAAAAAATAATACAAGTGTTCTTCTTTGTATTATCAACGTACTTTTTCCTAAAATAAACACGCACAAAAAGCTTTTGATACCCTTATACATCAAAACAACATTTGACAAATTAAAGAGATTTTTTTTATCCTTTACAAAACATAATCCTTACCAAGCCAAGTTTTATCATATGAAATCTTTTTAGAGAAAAATTGATGTTTTTTCTCATTCTTAAAGATACACTATAACTAAATGCTTCATTGAACATAGATAGCGCTTTTCATATAGTTCACTCAATGACACCCTAAAAAATGTGAAGGTATACAAATGAATTATCACTCTCAAAACTCAAAAATAACACTTTTTTCAAAAATTTTAGTCATAGTTATGTCGAGTATTTTAATCTTTTTACCTTCTTTATCAAACGCAACATCACACTCAAAAACAGCAAATGATTTAAGCTTAGAAAAGCTTAAATCACAACTTTTAGAAGATTCTAGCTTTTTATCTAAGCTTAAAGAAAAAATGATACCACATACTGATTCTCATCATATTCAACAAATCGTCAAAGAGTATCTTCTTACTCATCCAGAAATTATGATTGAAATGCAGCTTATTCTTCAAGATAAGCTGGAAAAACAGAATGAATACGAAAACCAAAAACAAACTTCTGTCATTCATTCATTAGAAAAAGAGATTTTTCATTCTCCTCATGACGCTGTTTTGGGAAACCCAAATGGTAAAAGAGTGCTTGTCAATTTTTTTGATTACAACTGTGGATATTGTAAAATTTCCTATTCAAATATAGAAGACTTAATAAAAGAATATCCAGATTTAAAGGTTATTATCAAGGACTTACCAATTTTAAGCTCTGATTCTATGGCAGCCCATACTGTTGCCTACGCATTTCGAAAACAATTTCCAGAGAAATATCCTCAGTTTCACAAAACGCTTTTAATGTATCAGGGTCGTGCAAATGAAGCTAAAGCTATTAAAGTAGCTGTTTCATTAGGAGCAGATGAAAAAAAACTACATAATGCAATAAAAGATCCCACTCTGCAAAACGCTTTTAAAGAAAACATTCAAATTGCCTCTGCACTTCATATTACGGGAACACCTTCTTACATCATTGGTGATAAAATATTCATCGGCGCAGCCAGACAAGATATTCTAAAACAAGCGATAGATAATGCACAGTGAATACCTGATCCGTTTTAGGAAGAATACTGTAAATGAGGTAATTTTATGCTTTCTCTTTTTTGATAACAGGCTTATAAGTGCAATTTTACGTAAAGCAGATACAAGTTTTAAATTGCAAAGTATAATGATTTAAAGGAAATAAAAATCTTTAAAGCCTCAAAAGATGTCATCCCTAATCTAGAGATATTCGGTCATAAAATGAGATAATGACGATCTTCATTGATCAAGGAGTTAGAAATAAAATGGCAACAAAAAAAATGGATTCGGCAAAAACCGCAATTGATACGAAAATTATTCGTGATCTTGCTGAAATTTTGAATGATACAAATTTAACGAACATTGAAGTTGAACAAGGGGAGCTTCGTATTTGTGTCTCACGCCAGAATACCTTAACTTCTTCTGAGCAAGCAATCTATGCTCCTGTTTCTACTCCTACTTTTTCTGTAACATCTTCTCCAGTTCCAACAGCTGAATCTCCTATACAATCTATCCAAGAAGATAAATCAAAAAACACAATAACCTCTCCAATGGTTGGAACAGCCTATCTTGCACCTTCACCAGGCGCACAACCTTTTGTAGAAGTAGGACAAAATGTTTCTGAAGGGGAGACATTACTTATTATTGAAGCCATGAAAACAATGAATCAAATTTCATCACCACGCTCAGGCACGGTAACCACTGTTCTTGTCAAAGATGGTCAACCTGTTGAATTTGGTGAACCACTTATTATTGTTGAATAAAGCGAGGGGCAACCATGATTCGAAAAATCCTCATTGCTAATCGAGGAGAAATTGCTCTTCGCGTTTTACGTGCATGTAAAGAACTTGGCATAAAAACCGTGGCTGTTCACTCTACCGCTGATGCAGATGCAATGCATGTTCGTCTTGCTGACGAAAGTGTTTGTATTGGCCCTCCTCCCGCTCGTGATTCTTATTTGAGTATTCAGCAAATTATTGCTGCTTGTGAAATTACAGGAGCGGATGCTGTTCATCCAGGTTATGGCTTTCTTTCTGAAAATGCAAAATTTGCAGATGTTTTAGAAGCCCATGATATTACATTCATCGGTCCAACAGCTACTCATATCCGAATCATGGGCGATAAAATCGAAGCAAAGAAAACCGCCAAAAAACTTGGTATTCCTGTAGTTCCAGGTTCAGATGGAGCAGTCACTGAAGAATCAGATGCTTTACGCACTGCTCGTGAAATTGATTATCCAGTTATTATAAAAGCTTCTGCCGGTGGTGGTGGACGTGGTATGAAAGTCGTTCATTCTGAACAAGAATTTTCTATAGCTCTCAAAACAACGCGTTCAGAAGCGAAAGCTGCTTTTGGTGATGACGCTGTTTACATAGAAAAATATTTAGAAAAACCCCGTCATATTGAAATTCAAGTCATAGGTGATGGTGCGGGAAATGCTATTCATTTAGGAGAACGCGATTGTTCACTTCAACGACGGCATCAAAAAGTATGGGAAGAAGCTACGTCACCTGCACTTAATGAAACTGAACGGAAAAAAATTGGAAATATTGTTGCAAATGCTTGTGCCCAACTTGGATATCGTGGAGCTGGTACTATTGAATTTCTTTATGAAAATGGCGAATTTTATTTTATTGAAATGAATACACGTTTACAAGTCGAGCATCCTGTAACTGAAGCAATTACAGGTATAGATTTAGTTCACGAACAAATCCATATTGCATCAGGCTGTAAACTTTCAGTGACACAAGATGAAGTCTGTTTTTCTGGTCATGCCATTGAATGCCGTATTAATGCAGAAGATCCTATTAACTTTACGCCATCACCTGGAACCATTACACATTTTCATACACCTGGAGGTTTAGGGATTCGTGTTGATTCAGGCGCTTATTCAGGTTACCGTATTCCTCCTTACTATGATAGCATGATTGGAAAGCTGATTGTTCATGGACGTACCCGTTTAGAATGTATGATGCGTTTACGGCGTGCTTTAGATGAATTTGTCGTCGATGGGATAAAAACTACACTGCCTCTTTTTCGCGATCTTATTAATAATCAAGATGTTGCTGATGGTAATTATAATATTCACTGGCTAGAAAATTACCTTGCTCATCAATCAAAGTCTTCAGATTCGTAATTCGATAGCAAAACGGTGCATTCTTATAAAAGATTCTATAAGATATCAACATAAGGATAGTTCCAACCTTGCTGTAAAAAGTGGAAAAAAGGAAATAAATTGGTTATTTTTTATATAGTTTTCTTTTAATATGCATAAAATTTAATAATTTTCTGTTTTCCTTTTTGTTAGTTTGTGCTAACTCCTACATGGTTATGCCCTTATAGCTCAGTTGGTAGAGCACCTGATTTGTAATCAGGGGGTCGGGAGTTCGAGTCTCTCTGGGGGCACCATGCTCTTTTTTATCCAAAATAATTTATTGATTTTCCAAATGTTTTTTGTAATGAGGGACTCCCAAATATAAAGTGAGGGAATAGGGTTTTGCAACACATCTCTATAGGACGCCTCTTTTTTTACCAACTTTCTCAAGAAAGTCTTTTAATTCTGCTACGGTTTGTTGTGAAAAACTCTCTAAATTTCTAACAAACTCACCAACCGCTTCACGCCTCAACGGATCAGAAGTCTTGATTGTAAAACTTTTGCGACAAGCATAAGCTGCTTTCCTTAAGAGTAAAGCCTTCTCTTTATCTAAACCATAAAGCTCTATGATCTTTTCCTCCAGTCCTACAGGAATAGATTTTTTGCCAATCTCGACAGAAGATAAAAATCCTACAGATATGTCTAATTTCTTAGCCATATCTAAGAGGCGTTCGGAGTGATCAATGCGCAAAATTCCGCGCAAATTCACCATTACTAGCATCACCGGACCAATCGCCTCCTCCCAACATAACATTTACGTCTACACGTAAACTGCTTCCTTGTTCCCCTGTATGCCATTTCGTCACGGGATAACAACCAGACAAAAATTGCCACACATAACCGCAACCATCCTCACAACCGATATACGAAATCATACGACGATTTTCTGTATCAACGTGTCCTCCAGACGTTTTGGGAGAAGGCGCTTTATTGCCGTAATCACGCGCTCTGGTGCGTAATTTTCACTTCTTTGCACAAGCGCTGCCACACGCACTTCACGCCCCAATTCCAGCAA